>JANOWB010000288.1:0-5168 GCA_031417695.1 Polaromonas sp. | reverse complement strand
GTCAAACAAAAAAATACTCTTCGGCTCTTGCTGCTCTGGCCAAAATGGCGGCACCCAGTACAGCGCCGCCATTGCGGTTACGCGGGTCCAGCTGACTGACATGTGCTGCCAGACCTGACTGTTTTAGCTGCTGCGCTTGTGGTGTGAGCTCTAGGCGATGTAGGCGATGCCACGGTACAAAAAGATCATCGGGGTGCGCCCAGTGCCACATCCAAACCGGTGCTTCGATCAGCTTTGCGCCTGTCATTGAGCAAGCCAGCGCAGCAGCAAATGCGCAAGCTTCATGGTCTGGGTGGCCATCGAGGCTCCAAGTGCTGACGACTAAATCGTCTGGCGTGAGCAGCCGCTGTAGATTTAAGACCAGGCGCATGGTGTGTTGCGCAATCGCGCCGTCTGGCAATGTAAGACGCGTGATTGCAGCTGCCGCTACACCAAGCCGCTGAAGTCCCACTTCACTTTCAGCGCAGCGCAGTAACGCAAGATCTATGCTTGTTATGTCACGGCTCGCTGGATGACTGGCTTCGCCGTCGGACACTGCAATGACTGACACGTCACCACCGTTGGCGCGGTGCATTGCAATCAATCCTCCGCAAGCCAGTATTTCATCGTCAGGATGGGGGGCGACTACCACCAGTCGTGCATCGCCGGGGAGCCATTCAGTCGGCTCCCACGTGTTGAAGTCCGTATTTGAAAGCCACGACTCCCATGTAGCCTCATCTGTTCCGTTGCCTTCAATTTTGCGTTGATGACTTAAAGCTGCCATAGCCTTTCCTTATTTGTAAGCACGCGTTCTGCAAGTGCTACGTAATCCCGTTCAGCATGGCTCTGCCTCACAAAAACTGGCAAGTCGGCAGCAGCACGAGCGAAATAGGCGTTGCGGCAAAATGCGGCCGCGCCCAGCGCACGGCCTGCTTCGTCTAGTACGGTTTTTGCACAGGCCTCTGCTGATAGACGGGCACGCAGCGTCACTTCTGATGCGTCGCTAAGTGCGTTGTTGTCGATCCACTCCGCTGCGCTGCGCAGCACCGCTGCGGTTGAATGCAACGCCGCATCAATCTTGCCTAATGCTGCCAGTCTGAATAGGCCGCGCTCTGCATCAGGCACGTCTAGCAATGCTTTATGTAACGCCGATGCAAGGCCGAGCGAACCGCCGTACCAGCAGGCAGCTATGCCCGCACCGCCCTGCCAAAAGCCCGGTCGCGACAAATAGTCACCGGCTTCGCCCACCGATTGAGCCGTAACATTTGAAAAGGTGATGTCTACGCTGGCGCTATCAGCCATTCCGACAGCCTTCCATGCGGAGTCGTTAATGCTGATTCCTGATTGATGCATGCTGACCTGTACCAATTGCGGACCTCTGCCGTCCGCAAACCAAGCGGTGAGGAGTCCGTGACCTACCGTCTTGGCTCCTGAACACCAATTTTTTTCGCCATTGATCGTTACCGTATTGCCTTGAATAGGCGTGATGGTGACTCTGGCGTTTTTTGATTCCGCAGCCCAAACGCCCCACACACCTCCTTGCTCAGCCAACATTGGATGGCCAGGTTTGGACAGTTCTGCCAATATTGCCAGCGCGTCAGTGTGGCCCTCATACAGCTTGGCCAAAGGCAGGCTTTTTTCTGCTACCAACGAAAGCGCCTGCCAACGCTTTAAAGTAGCGCCCGCCCCGGGCTTTGGCAATTGATCGAGTTCGAGTTGAACCAGTTGTTCCAGCTGATCGGCAGGGTCTGCTAGAGAATCCAACACGCTGAGTGTTGACCGTAATCTTTCAATTTGGCGGCTGATTTCAGCGTTGTTCAATTAATTGCCTCGCTCGAACTCGCCCTCAGACATGCAAGCTCAACGCGGGTCAACGTTGCGCCGAATCCATCTGGTGCGCGGAACATGCGCCGGGCACTCGTGAAGACGCGTGGCGCGGCGCTCCATGCAATTGAGGCGCCGCTTGTCTCAAGCGCTTTAACCAATGCCACGTCTTCGCTGCTGGCAAGCGGCTGAAACCCACCAGCTTTCGCGTAAGCGTGTGAACATACTCCGAGGTTGGCGCCATGAATATGGCGGTGCCCATCGCGGTCGTTATAAGTAAGCGCGTAATGTTCTCGCATCGCCTCACCATACGTGCCCCAATCAAGCACGGCGACAGTGCCGCAAACCACGTCAATCTTCGCCGCCAGTTGGCAAGAGAACCAGTTAGGTGCGACCTGGGTATCAGCATCAGTAAAAGACAGCCACCTGGCGCCCGCGGCCAATGCCAATTCGGCTCCCAGCGCTCTGGCTGCGCCAACGTTGCGAGCATTCACGGATATAACTGTTGCGCCAGTACTGTGCGCAACGATGCGAGTCTCGTCGTCACATGCGTCCGCAACAACGATAACCAATGTCCTTTCACCGTTCAAAAACGGGCATTTTGCAGCCACTAATAAAGCTGAAATGCAGCTGTGAATATGATCTTGCTCGTTGTGTGCGGGAACTATTGCGGCTATCAAAAAACTCTCTCCAGTATGTTTGGTGAAAGCATAGTTGCTGCATTGCAATATTTCGTCGTCCAACGCCAAGCGTGGCTGTAGGTCAAAATACCTGTTGCTTAAACAGGTAAGCATCACAGCCAGTGTTTTAAGCGCTTTTTATTGCTGTTTTTGGTCTTTGGCGCTTTAAATACGGGCGCAAAAAGCTATCAAGTTGATAGCGATTAGAAATGCGGCGGCAAGTCGTCTCTCAGGCTGCGCGCTGGGCCCAAGCCGCCGTCGGTCGAAGGCTGGCGCAGGTCTGCCAAGCCCCTCATCAGCAGGTCAATTTGCTGCTGCTGGCGCACAACTATCAGCTCCAGCTGCTCGACCAGGTCTTCAGCGTAAGTGGCTTTGATCTCAAGAGCAGTCAGGCGCTGCTCGGCCTCGCTAACGCTAGTGTTTTCGGCTTTTACAGCGGTTGTGTTGATGGCGCCTGAAGTTGTCATGGACATATTTGACATCAAAGTATCAGTCTCCCAAGTCAATGGTTTGAACCAAAAGCAGATCAAGTGGCGCAGCGTAATCAGCTATTACCCATATTCGGGGGGCGGGTGCTGAATTTTTAAGCCAATGCAGCAGGTAGGCAATTGATGCTGCATCGAGCGCGGCAAAGGGTTCGTCTAGCAGCGTAACTGCCGCACTTGCAGCAATTGCTGCCGCTAAAAACACCTTGCGTTTTGAACCCGTAGACAGCATGAAAAGCTGCTTGTGCAAATGCGCATCAAGGCCCAGGCCTGCGGTCATTTGTGCAAGTATCGCGTCATCAAACCTTAAATAAACGCTGCGCTGCAATTGAAAATAATCCAGCGCCGTAAGAGCGTCAGATGTGTCCGAGCGCGGCTCTGCGAAAAACAGGTTCCCCTTGTACTTCGCGGGCTGGGTATGCAAGTCAATCCCATTGATTTGCAGCTGCCCGCTTTGGGGTGGCAAAGTGCCTGCCAGCAGCCGCAGCAAAGTGCTTTTGCCGCGCCCGTCGCCCCCGCGCAGCAAGGTTGTGCCGGGCGGGAACCGAGCCGTGAAATCACTGAACAGGTTTGTGTGCGGGTAACTGAAAGTTAGGTCGCTCGCTTCAAGGGTCGCAGTGAAATCAATGGAAGTCATCGCTCTATTGGACATCAAGAACGATCAGATCTCATTCAGATCGCTACACCCAGGCACCAGCCGCATTCATCTCAATTACTTTGTGGACCGCACTTTTCCTGGGGACTGGGTATGGCATTGCATCTGTCAAACGCTTCTGCCTTCCCGCCGCCGCGTGTGGTTCTGAACGGGGCGAAGCAGGCACCGCTTTCATCGAAAAGTCGCCACCAGGTTTTGCAGTCGGTGCTCTCGGTTACTGCTTCGGCGGGACGTTTGGCCGCGGGTAGCGGCGATGCAACTGCTGGCGCGGCAGCGTTTGATGCGGCTGGCTGCGGTGCGCTGGCTTTGCTATCGCGATTTTTGGCTCCTTCAGTCACTGCGCGCCCCTTGCCATTCACATCTGGGGTGAGTGAGTGGGTGCAAGTGACGATGCCCTTGTACCTGTCCGGGACGACGTCTGCAAACTGCACTTGCCCGTTTTCGTCGATCCAGCGACAAATTGAAGTGGCTTCAACGGGCACTGAAATGACAAAACACGCCACGATTGCCAACCCACTTAAACAGAAGGAGTGTTGTCGACCACAGCCAGCGTTACCAATATTCTGAGTGTTCACGATGTCTCCGTTGTCGATTCAGCCACCACCAGCACGAAGGCTTGTGCGGGCAGCTCTGCGAGCCGCAGCACCTCGCCCACCTTTACTGTCCGATCAGGTTTGAGTGCTGTTTCTTGGCCGCGCTGCCAGCGCACGGTCACCACTCGTCCGTCAAGACGCAGCGTGACCTCAAACGATGGCCAGTCATCGGGAACGCACGGCGTTAGCGACAACTCGCCGCGCCGCATGCTGAGCCCCAGTATGCTTTCTAACGCCGCGCGATACAGCCAGGCTGCAGAGCCGGTGTACCAGCTCCAGCCACCGCGCCCGGCGTAGGGCGCAGCGCCGTAAATATCGCCTGCCGTCACGTAAGGCTCCAGCTCGTAAAGCGGGCCGCGCGTGGGGTGCTGGCTGCGGTGAAAAGGGCTGATGGTTTTAAAGCTTTCCCATGCCGCTTGCGCATCGCCGGTTTGCGCCTGCGCCATTAACGCCCACACGGCGGCATGGTTGTATTGGCCGCCGTTTTCACGCACTCCGGGCGGGTAGGCCTGAATGTAACCGGGGCTATTGGCTGACTTTTCAAACGGCGGGGTTAGCAGATGAACAAGCCCTGCATCGTCATCAATCAATTGCTGCGTCATAGATTGCATGGCGCTTTGCACAAAAGTGTCCGTTGACGCACCAGACAGTACCGACCACGCCTGCGCAATCAAATCGATTTTGCATTCGTCGTTGCCAGATGAACCCAGCGCTTCGCCATTGTCAAAAAAGGCACGCCTGAACCACCTGCCGTCCCAGCCGTGGGTGTGCAACGCCTCTACCCAGCCTTGCCGCGCGTTTAACCATTTGTCGGCGCGCTCTAAGTCACCGCGGGCTTTGGCTAATGGCGCAAAGTTTTGCGCTACGCTGCACAAAAACCAGGCCAGCCACACCGATTCGCCCTTGCCGTCATGGCCAACGCGATTCATGCCGTCGTTCCAGTCGCCGGTTC
>JANOWB010000287.1:0-14892 GCA_031417695.1 Polaromonas sp. | reverse complement strand
AGGCCGCGCACACGCGCCTCGTCAGCCGTGATGAACGCACCGGTCAGCAGCATCTCCATCGCCTGCTTGGGCAGCATGTTGCGCGAAAGCGGCACGCTGGGTGTGGCGCAAAACAAGCCCACATCAATACCATTCACGCCGAAGGTGGCGTTGCTTGACGCCACCGCCAAGTCGCACTGGGCCACCAGCTGGCAGCCCGCCGCAGTGGCCAAGCCTTGCACTTTGGCTATCACTGGCACACCCAGGTTTTGAATCGTCAGCATCATGCGCGTGCACTGCGCAAACAACTTTTGGTAGTAGGCCAGCTCTGGGTGGGCGCGCATTTCCTTGAGGTTATGACCCGCGCAAAACGCCTTGCTAACAGCTGCAATAACAACGACGCGCGCCGTAGCGTCTTGCGCAACTGCATTTAGCGCAGCTTGCATCGCGGTCATCATTTCTTGGCTCAGTGCATTAAAAGCGCTGGGCCGATTCAGCAGCAGCGTGTGCACACCGCGCTCGTCTGTGGTGTGCACAACGAAAGAAAGAACATCTGTCACTTCAGCTCCTGTCAATGCTACAAGTCCGCCAGCACACGAATATGCGCTTCCACGCTGCGCGCCAGCGCATTCAGGTCGTAGCCACCTTCCAGCGATGACACAATGCGGCCTTTGGCGTGCCGCTTGGCCACGTCTTTGATGCGGCTCGTGATCCACGCGTAGTCTTGCTCAACCAGGCCCATTTGCCCCAGCTCGTCGTCGCGGTGCGCGTCAAAACCAGCGCTGATAAAAATCATTTCGGGTTTGAAGGCGTCCAGGCGCGGCAGCCACTGCGCCTCAATCATTTCACGCACTTCCATGCCCTTGGTGTAGGGCGGCAACGGCACATTCAGCATGTTGCTGGCCGGGTGCTCGGTGCCGCTGTAGGGGTACAGAGGGTGCTGAAAAAAGCTCACCATCAGCACCCGGCTGTCGCCCTTCACAATGTCTTCTGTACCGTTGCCGTGATGCACGTCAAAGTCAATGATGGCCACGCGTTTTAGGCCATGCCGCTCCAGCGCATAGCGCGCGGCAATCGCCACATTGTTGAAAAAGCAAAAACCCATCGCTTTGTCATGACAAGCATGGTGGCCGGGCGGGCGCACGGCGCAAAAAGCGTTTTCAATGTCGCCGGCCATCACCGCATCAGTGGCGGCCAGTGCAGCGCCCGCGGCGCGCAGGGCGGCGTTCCAGGTGTGCTCGTTCATTTGCGTGTCGGGGTCAATCTGCACATACGCGGGCCCACCAGCTTTGATGTCGTCTTGCAGCTGCGCGCCCAGCCCGCGCAGCCCGGCAATCATCATGCGGTCGTGCGCCAGTTCAATGTCGCCAAGGGGCGCAAGGGGTGCTTCGCGGCAGTCGAGTGCATCTTTGACGCCGGTGGCCAGCAGCCAGTCGTCGATGGCGTCAAGGCGCTCCGGGCATTCGGGGTGGCCTGCGCCCATCTCGTGTTTACGGCAGTCTTTGTGGGTGAAATAACCAGTGGTGTTCATGACTTGAAATTGACGTGAAAAATGACAAAGTAGTTTTCAGGTAACGTAACGTAATGGACGCAAAAACAAAACTGAAAACACTCTTAAATCAGCTTAACACGGTGATCGTTGGCAAGCCCGCGCAGGTGCAAGATTGCGTGGCTTGCCTACTCGCAGGCGGGCATTTGCTGATTGAAGACGTGCCGGGGGTCGGCAAAACCACGCTTGCGCACGCGCTGTCGCGCTCTTTCGGGCTGCACTTTTCGCGGGTGCAATTTACCGCCGATTTAATGCCCAGTGACTTGTCGGGCGTGTCGATTTACGAGCGCCAAAAAGAGAGCTTTGTTTTTCACCCCGGCCCCATTTTTGCGCAGGTGTTGTTGGCCGACGAAATCAACCGGGCGAGTCCTAAAACCCAAAGCGCCCTGCTCGAAGCGATGGAAGAAAAACAGGTGACGATTGAAGGCGCCACCCGCCCGCTGCCCACGCCGTTTTTTGTGATCGCCACGCAAAACCCGCACGACCAGCTGGGCACTTACGCGCTGCCTGAATCGCAGCTTGACCGCTTTCACATGCGCATATCGCTCGGCTACCCTGACCGCGATGCCGAGCGCGAATTGCTTAAAGGCGCTGACCGGCGCGACATGGTCGACAACCTGCCCGCCGTACTAAGCCCGCACGACTTGCTTGAACTGCAGCAGCAAGTGGGCCAAGTGCATGCCTCAGAGCCACTGCTGAACTACCTGCAAGACCTGATGGCCGCCACGCGCTCGGGCCGCTGGTTTTTACAGGGCTTGAGCCCGCGCGCAGGCATTGCGGTTATGCGCGCGGCCAAAGCGCAAGCTTTTCTGAATGAGCGTGACTACGTGGCACCTGACGACATCAGCGCCGTATTGCCGCAAACCGCAGCGCACCGCTTGATGCCTGTCAGCGACGCGGGCCGGGGGGCGCAAGAGCAAGTGCGGGCCATGCTGGCTGCGGTGCCGCTGCCTTGATGATGGTGTTGTTAAATTGTCTTGCTCCCTCTCCCCACGGGGGAGAGGGCTGGGGCGAGGGTTTCATCACTGCGCACGCTGCCCGCACCCTCACCCCTGCCCTCTCCCGCAAACGGGAGAGGGAGTTTTGAAAGTCAGCAGTCCCGCCACCTATCTTCAAACCCGCTTTCACGCCTGGTTTGAAAACCGCCTGCCGCTCAGCGATCACATCACACTTACCCAGCGCACGGTGTACATCTTGCCCACCCGGCCAGGCTGGATGCTGGGGCTAACACTGCTGGTGCTGCTGGTGGCGTCGATCAACTACCAGCTTAACTTAGGCTACCTGTTGACTTTTTTACTGGCCGGCAGCGCCGTGGTCGGCATGCATGTGTGCCACGGCACGCTGCGTGGGTTGTCATTAAATTTAATAGCGCCTGGCGCCCAATTTGTCGGGGCTTCGGCCGCTTTTGATGTCAAGCTGATCAACGCTGCAAAAAGCGTGCGCTACGGCATTGGCATGGCGGTGATGACGCCACAGCCGCATTGGTCTTGGGCAGATGTGCCCGCAGGCGGCAGCGCCAACGTGCAGGTGGCTTTCACGCCCGAGCGGCGCGGGCTGCACCGCATTCCCACGCTCACGGCTGAAACGCGGTTTCCGCTAGGCACCTTCAGGGTGTGGACCGTATGGCGCCCCGCCGCCAGTGTGCTGGTGTACCCCGCGCCTGAAGCCATGCCGCCGCCACTGCCGGCCGGTGAGCCCAAAGCAGGCGGTGCCGCCAACGCCAGCAAAGCGCAAAACACCGGCGAGTTCGACGGCGTACGCGGCTACCGCCGGGGCGACCCGGTCAAGCTGGTGGTGTGGAAAAAAGCCGCGAAAGCTGACGAGAATTCACTCAGCGAAAGCGCTGGCCTGGTGGTGCGCGACACCCAGCAAGCGCAGCGCCATGAGCTGTGGCTTGACTATGCACAGGCAGGCAGCGGCGGGCTTGAAGCTAGGTTGTCGCGCCTGTGCGCCTGGGTGCTGCAAAGCGACAAACTCGCGCTTGATTACGGCTTACGCCTGCCCGCGCGCGAGATCAAACCCGCCAGCGGCGAAGCGCATAAACGCCAATGCCTGGAGGCGCTGGCCCTATGTTGAATGCTGTGCTTAACCGCCTGAACCACTTGCCGCGCGACAGCCGCGACACGCTGTTTTTGCTCAGCGTGATTGCCTGGGTGCTGTTGCCGCAAACCCCGCACCTGCCGTGGTGGTGCACCGCTTTGGCTTTTGCCGTGCTGCTGTGGCGCGGCCGTTTGGCGTTAACGGCCAAGGCACTGCCCAGCGCCTGGTGGCGGCTAGGCTTGCTGGCGCTCGCCATGGCGGCCACGCTGCTCACTTTTAAAACATTGTTAGGGCGCGACGCAGGCGTCACCATGCTGGCCGTGTTGCTCAGCCTAAAAACACTTGAACTGCGTGCCAAGCGTGATGCGTTTGTGGTGTTTTTTCTCGGCTTTTTTTGCATGCTGGCCAACTTTTTTTACACGCAGTCGTTGGTCACCGCGGCCAGCATGTTGATTGGCTTATTGGGCCTGCTCACGGTGCTGGTCAATGCGCACATGCCGGTCGGCAAACCGCCCCTGCTGGTTGCGGCCAAAACCGCTGGCTGGATGGCACTGCTGGGCGCGCCGATCATGGTGGTGCTGTTTTTGCTTTTCCCGCGCTTGGCGCCGCTGTGGGGCACACCGGGCGAGGCTATTGCCGGCCGCAGCGGCTTAAGCAGCACCATGCAGGTGGGCACCATCGCCAGTTTGGCGCTGGACGACAGCGTGGCGCTGCGCATCAAGTTTGAAGGCGCACCGCCGCAGCAAAGCGACCTGTACTTTCGCGGCCCGGTGCTGTCTACCTTTGATGGCCGCGAGTGGCGCGCCGCCAACCCGGATGTGTTTTCACGCTTCAAGGTTACTGCCAGTTTGGTGGTGAGCGGCGAGCCGGTTCGCTATGAAGTCACGCAAGAGCCCAGCAGCAAGCCGTGGCTGGTGATGATGGACGCAGCGCCCAAGCTGCCCGCTATTGAAGGCTACGAAAGCTTCATGTTGAGCGATTTGCAGTGGATCACCAACCGCCCCATCAACAGCCTGGTGCGCTATAAAGTTGAGAGCTACCCGCGCTTTACCCACGGCCCCACGCAGCCGGTGATTGGCTTAAAAGAATTTGTTGATTTACCGCCAGGCTTTAACCCCCGCACACTCGCGCTGGCCCAAGACATTCGGCGTGACCCGCGCTATGCACAGGCCAACAGCGGCCCGCTGGTCGATGTGGTGATGAGCAAACTGCGTACCGGCAGCTACACCTACACGTTGGAGCCAGGCTTGTACGGGCAAAACACCGCGGACGAATTTTGGTTTGACAAAAAAGAAGGCTTTTGTGAACACATTGCGTCGAGCTTTGTAATTTTGATGCGCGCCCTCGGCGTGCCCGCGCGCATCGTGACTGGCTACCAGGGCGGCGAGTTAAACGGTGTTGACAATTTCTGGACGGTGCGCCAGAGCGATGCACACGCGTGGGCCGAGGTGTGGTTTGAAGGCCGGGGCTGGGTACGCGTTGACCCGACATCGGCGGTGTCGCCTGGCCGCACCGGCGCGTTTCAACGGCTAACGCCGCCGCAAAATGCAGTCGGCCAGGCGCTGCGCAATTTCAACCCAGCGTTTTCCCTTCAGCTGCGCGCTGCGTGGGAAGCCGTTAACAACAGCTGGAACCAGTGGGTGCTGAACTACACGCAAGGCAACCAACTCAACCTTTTGAAAACCATCGGTTTCACGTCACCCAGCTGGGAAGACTTGAGCTATGTGCTCATTGGGATTGTGGTGGCCGTCAGCGTAGTGGGCGCGGCTTGGGGCTTGTGGGAGCGCACCCAGCACGACCCGTGGCTGCGCTTGCTGGGGCGCGCACGCAAACGTTTGGCCAAAGCCGGTATTGAAAGCACCGCCGCCAGCACGCCGCGCCAGCTCGCGTTGTTGCTGCGCGGCAAATTGCCTGACTCAAAAGCAGACCCCACGCAGAGCGGGCCAGTCGCCTGGCTGATGCAACTGGAAGCGCAACGCTACGCCAGCGCAACCCACGCCAGCACGGCGGCCCTGCAGCAACTCAAGAAGCAGTTCAAAACGCTGGCCTGGCCTAAGTAAAATGAGGGCATGCCTGCAACACCGCCCTTATTCAAGTTTTTATACACTATTATTTTAATAGCTGCTTGCGCCCGTATCTCTTGGGCTGCAGACCTAAATGATACTAAAAAAGCGGCTTTAAACGGCTCCCCAGCTGCAGGGCAGCCTCCCGCCAGTCATTCCAATTATTCCAACCGCCCAGAAGTCATGCAGTTTGCCGACGACCTCGCTGCCAGGCGCGACCTTGACCCCGCCTGGGTTCGCCAGGCCATCGGCCAAGCCAGGTACAGCGCTACGGTGGCGCGCTTGATGCAACCCGCGCCCAAACCTTTCGTTAAAAACTGGCGCGTGTACCGCAGCCGTTTTATTGACCCGGTGCGCATTGCGGCTGGCGTGAAGTTTTGGCAAGCCAACGCGGCTACGCTGCAGCGCGCTGAAAAAGAATATGGCGTGCCGATTGACATCATCGTCGGCATCATTGGTGTCGAAACCATTTACGGCCGCGACACTGGCAGCTTTCGCGTGATGGACGCCATCACCACGCTGGCGTTTGACTTCCCCAGCAGCCACCCGCGCGCCAAAGAACGCAGCGAGTTTTTCAAAGGCGAGGTAGAGCAATTTTTAAGCATGCAAAGCCGCCGGGGCGCCGACCCGTTTGAGCCGCGCGGCAGCTTTGCAGGCGCCATGGGCATGCCGCAGTTCATGCCGTCCAGCTGGGTGAAATACGCTGTTGATTTTGATGGCGACGGCAACATCGATTTGTGGAACAGCCCCGCAGATGTCATTGGCTCGGTGGCCAATTACTTCAAGGCCTTTAACTGGCAACCCGGCATGCCCACGCATTACCCGGTGAGCTTTGACAAAACCAGGCTAGACATGGACGCGCTCATGGCGCCCGACATACTGCCCACCTTCAGCGTGGCCAGCTTTACCGCCAAAGGCGCAGTGCTAGACGCGGCGGGCGCAGCGCACACCGGCCCGCTGGCGCTGATTGAACTGCTCAACGGCCCCGATGCACCGCAGTACGTTGCGGGCACCGACAATTTTTACGCCATTACCCGCTACAACTGGAGCAGCTACTACGCCATGTCGGTGATTGAGCTGGGGCGTGAGGTGGCGTTGAAGATGGCTGAGCGGGGGCGGTAGCGCATTTGACGCTTCATGCAGAGCTAGTTATGATGTACACAGTAATACTGCACACCGATCGAACATATTATGAATGCCCTTCGCGCCTCTTATTCAATCGCCCCAGAGGTTCTGCAACGCTTCAATGCGCTCGTTCCGTCCAGCGAGCGCAGCAAAACAGTGCAATCGCTAATGGAAAGTATTTTGGAACGCCGGGAGAAAAACCTGGAAGCCATTGCCGACGAATTCTCCACACACCCTGACTTTGCAGAAGCCAGGGCCGACGGCATCCTGTGGGACGCAACGTCAAGCGATGGGCTGACTGAACCTGCAGCATGAACATCGAACGCGGCAGCATTTACCGCGTCAATCTGAACCCAACCATCGGCAGCGAGCAGCAAGGAAACGCCAGACCTTGCGTTGTGTTGAGCCTGAGCGCATACAACCGCAAATTGCGCACCGTGTGCGTGGTGCCGCTAACGTCCTCACCCCGAGCGCTTGCGCCATTGATCGTGCCTGTGCCGTCGGGTGGTAAACCAAGTTCAATGGCTCTATGCCACCAAATTCGCACAATCGACAAGGCCCGTATTGGCAAATTGCTGGGCACACTCAGCCTTGAAGATTTGGCGGTTGTAGAAGACGGTGTGCGCCGGGTGCATGGACTGTGACGTCAAAACCCACAGACCCACGAGCTGAAACACGCACGACCGCCTTCAACGCAGACGCGGCATCGGCTACCTTCATCCAACGCTGGCAAGGCATCACCGCCAGCGAACTGTCCACCGCACAAAGTTTTGTCACGCAGCTCTGCGCGCTGTTGGGTGTACCCGCACCGCACGCTACCCAAGCGCAAGACTACATGTTCGAGCGGCCGATCACCTTTGCCCACGGCGACGGCAGCAGCAGTGCTGGGCGTATTGACTGCTACAAGCACGGCCACTTTGTACTAGAGGCTAAAAAGACACGCTTAAATGCCAACACAAAAGGCTTTGACGACGCCCTGCTGCGCGCCCGTGCCCAAGGCGAAGGCTACGCACGCGCCCTGCCCGCGATTGAAGGCCGCCCACCGTTTGTGCTGGTGGTAGACGTTGGCACCGTCATTGAGCTGTACAGCGAGTTCACCCGCAGCGGCGCAACTTATGTGCCGTTCCCAGACCCGCGCAGCCACCGCATTGCCCTGGCTGACCTGGCCAAGCCCGAAGTACGCCAACGCCTGCGGTTGATCTGGACAGACCCGCTTGCGCTGGACCCCGCCCGCCTGAGCGCAGCCACCACGCGCGAAGTGGCCGGGCAACTCGCCGAGCTGGCCAAGTCGCTGGAACAATCCGGCCACCGGGCAGACCACGTGGCGGCGTTTTTAACCCGCAGCTTGTTCAGCATGTTTGCTGAAGACGTGGAGCTGCTGCCCAAAGGCAGCTTTTTAGATCTGTTGCAAAAACACGAAGCCAACCCGCCTGCGCTGCAAGGTATGTTGCGCGCCCTGTGGATGGACATGGACCAAGGCGGCTTTAGCGCGGCCTTGTCGGCGCAAGTGCTCCGGTTTAACGGCAAGCTATTTAAAGAACCCACCAAAGACGGCTACAGCCTGCTATTAAATACGCAGCAAATAGCCCAATTAACACGGGCGGCAAAGGCCAATTGGCGTGAGGTAGAACCCGCCATTTTTGGCACCCTGCTAGAGCGCGCGTTAGACCCCACCGAGCGCCACGCCCTGGGCGCGCACTACACGCCGCGTGCCTACGTCGAGCGGCTGGTGCTGCCTACCGTGGTTGAGCCGCTGCGCGCCGACTGGGCCAACGCCCAAGCCGCCGCTGTGCTGTTGGCCAGCGAGGCAGCAGAACTCACGGGCAAACCCGCTGATGACAAGATGCTTGAAGCCAGAGGCGAGCTAAAAAAATTCCACCACCAGCTGTGCACCCTGCGCGTGCTAGACCCCGCCTGCGGCAGCGGCAACTTTTTGTACGTCACGCTTGAACATTTAAAGCGCCTGGAAGGCGAAGTGATTAACCAGCTCGAAGCCTTTGGGCAAACTCAGGACTCGCTGGGCCTTGAAGGTGAAACCGTCACGCCCCAGCAACTGCTGGGCATAGAGCTGAACGAGCGCGCCGCCGCGCTGGCCGAGCTGGTGCTGTGGATAGGGTACTTGCAGTGGCACATTCGCACACGCGGCAACAAAGCCGTGGCCGAGCCAGTGGTGCACGACTACGGCAATATTGAATGCCGTGATGCGGTGCTGGCCTGGGCAGAAACCGATTTGGCCTATGACGCCGATGGTCAACTGTTAAGCCGCTGGGACGGCAAAACATTTAAAACTCACCCTGTGACGGGTGCGCTGGTGCCTGATGAAGCCGCCATGGTGCCGCAGTGGCGCTACATTCGGCCCGCGCAAGCCAAGTGGCCCAAAGCCGACTTTATTGTGGGCAACCCGCCGTTTATTGGCGCCAGTACCATGCGCGCTGCGCTGGGCGACGGATACGTTGAGGCGCTGCGCAAAACCTGGCCTGAAGTGCCTGAAAGTGCAGACTTTGTGATGCACTGGTGGAGCCGTGCGGCATTGCTGGTGACGATGAACAAGACGCACCAGTTCGGCCTGATCACCACCAACAGCTTGCGCCAAACCTTCAACCGCCGCGTGGTGCAAGCCTCGTTAGACAAACGCCTGCAACTGATTTACGCCATACCCGACCACCCGTGGGTAGACAACGCCAATGGCGCTGCGGTGCGAATCGCCATGACAGTCGGAGCAAGAGCAGGTGGAGCTAAATTGGGGTCTTCGAAATGGGGGTCGCATCCCGCAGCTAAATTGGGGTCGGATCCCGAAGCGAAGCGAAGTGGCTCTGACCCCCATTTAGCTGCTGACCCCGACTTGCCAGCTATGGGCACAACAACATCCCGCCTGCTAACCCTGCAAAGCGAGACCACAGGCGACTTTGGCGAAGTTGATGTCACCCTTAAAGAACACAGTGGCCTCATTCACGCAGACCTGAGCGTGGGCGCCAACGTAGCCTCAGCCGTCGCGCTTGAATCAAACGCCAACATCTCGTCCCCCGGTGTCAAGCTGCACGGCGCAGGCTTCATCGTCACCCCTGAAGAGGCTTCTGCCTTACTCCCTCCCCTCCCGGGGGAGGGCAGGGGTGGGGGCAACCCGGTGCAACAAATCATTCGCGACTACCGAAACGGCCGCGACCTGACAGGCGAGCCGCGCAACGCAAAAGTTATAGATGCATTCGGTTTAAGCGCTGAGGAATTACGCACCCGCCACCCAGCGATTTACCAACGGCTGTATGACCGTGTAAAACCAGAACGCGACGCAAAGGGCAACAGCAAAGACGGCGCAGGCTACGCAAGGCTTTGGTGGCTGCACGGTAAGCCCCGTCAAGAAATGCGCAAACAACTCGCTGGCCTACCCCGCTACATCGCCACGGTAGAAACCGCCAAGCACCGCACCTTTCAATTCCTCGACGCCAGCATCCTGCCCGACAACAAACTGATTGCCATTGCATTAGCAGACGCTTTCAGTTTCGGCGTTTTATCGAGCGGCACACACATTGCTTGGGCAATAGCAGCAGGCAGCACGCTTGAAGACCGCCCGGTTTATGTCAAAACGACTTGCTTCGAAACCTTCCCCTTCCCAGCCGAAGACACGGGTTTAATCCCTGAACTACAAAACAAAATCGCCATCCTGGCCGAACAAATCGACGCCCACCGCAAACGCCAGCAAACGACCCACCCCGGCCTGACGCTAACCGGCATGTACAACGTACTCGAAGCCCTGAAAGCAGGCCGCGACCTGACAGCCAAAGAAAAAGCCATCCACACCCAAGCCCTGGTCGGTGTGCTCAAAGAGCTGCACGACGAGCTAGACGCTGCCGTACTTACTGCCTACGGCCTTCAAGTTGGTATCAGCAACGACGCACTGCTGACCCACCTCGTCACTCTCAACGCCCAACGCGCCGCGGAAGAAAAAGCCGGCAAAGTCCGCTGGCTGCGGCCTGAGTTTCAAAACCCGGCGCTAAAGGTGGCTGCCAATTCACTATTAAATCAGGAGCTGCTCGCGCCCGTATCTATTGGGCTACAAGCCGATTTAATGCTTGAAAACGATCCAAAAACGTCGAAAACAGGCAAAACCACAACACCAACCGCCGTGCAGGCCTGGCCAGGCACCCTGCCCGCGCAAGTCAGCGCGGTTGCCCAACTGCTGGCCAGCGCAGGCGCAGCCCTGAGCCTGAGCGAGATAGAAGCCAGCTTTAAAGGCAAAGGCCCGTGGAAAAAGGGCCTGCCCCGCATTTTGGAAACGCTAGCAGCGCTAGGCCGCGCGCGGCGTGAGGGCGGCGACGCTGGCAATATATGGCGAGCTACCTGACGCCTGACACCTGACGCCTGGCGCCAAGCCCCTGACACCTGGCGCCAAGCCTGCCGCCCCGCCCATTCAGGTGGTGCTACCCAGCCTGCTCTGAGTTGAGGCCAAGCTGGGCAAGAGGGTAGCGGCCAAGTTGGGCGTTAACTTTGCCGCTGGGGATTTTCCCGCCCGGACACCTGATCGATTCAAAAGCGTCGCTAGATAAATTCACGCTATGTTATTAAGAGCTGCTCGCGCCCATATTTATTCAATTTGCAGCCAATTTAGTTCTGAAATCGCGCAAACCAGCAGATATGCCAACCGCCGCTTACCGGCACTTGCTGGTACTTGCAGGTACTTCACATCCAACAATCGCAAAAGCCCAACAAAAGTCACGCTTTACAGGCCGTAGATGAGCATGTCGTAAGCCACGCAAGCGGTCGCGCTCCTATGATGGCGGGATGCGAATCATGGCAACAGTCAATTACGGGCGCGTTTTATGCAGCCTGCTGCTGGCATGGACGGTATTGGGCGCGTTGACCTGGAGCGACCCGGCCCAAGCCGCCCAACGCACTTTCGCGTCGCGGTTTAGCCTGAATGCCGCTGGCGACATCACGATTGCTGCCAACGCCAACACCCACTGTGACATCAATCAAGCAGTAAACCCTGTTACCAATACCAATTGCGCAGACGCGCGAACGGGTACCGGCAATTTGACCAACAACAACCACACCATGGTCAACGTGGATGTTGATGCTGACCCGACCACCTACAACTCGTCAAGAGCCAAGCTAGACCTGCCGCCTGGAGCAACAGTTGCCTTTGCCGGTTTGTACTGGGCCGGGTTTTCAACGGCAACCACCCGCAACACAGTGAAGTGGGCCACGCCTACCAGCGGCGGTGCTTACACCACCCTTACCACCAGCGTTGTCGACGACAGTTCGGGCAACACCACTGCCGCTGCGGCCTATCAGGCATTTATAACCGTCACCGCCGCTGTTTCTGCCGCCGGTGCCGGTACTTACACCGTTGCCAACATCACAACTACCGTAGCAGTAAACGGCAACTACGCGGGCTGGAGCTTGGTGGTGGTGTACCGCCTGGCGAGCGAGCCCACGCGCAACATGGTGGTGTACGACGGCTACCAGCGTGTTCAAGGGGCCAACTTTGTAGACGTGACGTTAAGCGGTTTCACCACGCCGCCGTTTGGCACAGTCACCAGCAAACTGGGTGTGGTGGCGTACGACGGCGACAAGGGCTCAACCGAGGGCACTGCCGGGCTGCAGTTTGGGCAGTCAGTGGCTACACTGTCTCCTGTTTTTAATGGGTTAAACCCGCAAAACGATGTGTTTAACAGCAGCATCAGTACGCTGGCATCAAACGTGGGCACGCGCGAGCCTAACTACCTTAATACGCTGGGTTTTGATGCAGATATCTTTTCACCCAACACGCAGTTGCCCAACGGCGCCATCACGGCGGTGGTGCGCGTTAGCTCCAGCAACGAAACCATTGACCTGGGCGTGGTCACACTGGCCACCACTATTTTTGTGCCCAACATCAAAGACAGTTTTGTAAAAACCGTGAGCGACATCAACGGCGGTTTGGTGCTGCCGGGCGACGTACTGGAATACACCATCAGCTTCAGTAACTCGGGCAATGACCCCGCGACCCGCACCGTGGTGCTAGACGACATACCGCCCAACACCACTTACGTACCGGGCAGCATCGTTTACTCATCGACAAGCTCCGGTATGCCCACGGGGTCGCGTACCGACGCCAGCGGCGACGACAGCGCTGAATTTGTCTTGGCCACTAACCGCATAACGGCGCGGGTAGGACGCACGGCTACGTTTGCACTGGGCGGGCAACTGAACCCGGGCGACAACCAGACTGTGCGTTATCGGGTAACAGTTAACCCGCTAACGCCGGGCGACACAGTGATCGACAACTTCGCCACGGTGACTTTTCGCGCGCTGACAGTGGGCACAGACTTTAGCGACCTGTCGGATGCCGATTTGTCTGTGCCCGGCGACCAGCCGGCCCGGCTGGTGGTGGCGTCGCCTGACCTTACCGTGGTTAAAACGCACAGCCCCGCCACGTTCGCGCAAAGTAGCGTGTTGCCGTCAACGCCTACGTTTTCTATTGTCGTCAGCAATGTTGGTGTGGCCCCAAGTTTTGGCACGGTGACTTTGGCCGACACGCTGCCCGCCGGTTTCACGGCGCTGGCCGTGTCTGGCACCGGCTGGACCTGTGTGCTGGCCACCGCTACCTGCACGCGCACAGACGTGTTGGCAGCAGGGGCCAGCTACCCCACTATTACGCTAACCGTTAACGCGGCTAACGCCGGCACGTTTACCAACACGGTGACCGTGGCGTGCGCTTGCGAAGGCAGCGCCCGCACGGCCAACAACGTAGGTACTGACACGGTCGCGGTGTTTGCTGCGGCTAACCTGACCATCACCAAAACCAATGGGGTTAGCACGCTCACCGCTGGCCAAAACACCACTTACACCGTGACGGTGTCTAACCTGGGCCCGTCAGCGGCTAACAACGCGCTGCTGGTCGACCCTGCCACCCCCGGCTTGGCGTGCGCCAGCGTTACCTGCAGCTCGTCTACTGCCACCTGCCCCACCAGCCCGATTGCCATTGCCAGCTTGCAAAGCGGTTTGCTGATTCCGGGATTTCCGGCTAACTCGAGCTTGACCTTCACGGTGGTGTGCGGGGTCACCGCGACGGGACTTTAGATCACACCGGCACAATCGTGATCACTACCGACATTGACTCCTGCCCGCCGCCGCGCCGCACGCCTTTGGCTGGCGGGCAGGCGCTGTAGTCGCCGCCCATGGCCAGGCGAATGTGGCGCTCGTCAATCAGGCAGGCGTGGGTAACGTCAATGCTGACCCAGCGCCGGGTGGCGACGTTCAAGCACACATCTACCCAAGCGTGGCTGGCCAAGTCGGGTTCATTAGCGGCGTAAAAATAACCGCTGACGTAACGCGCCGGGTAGCCCAGGCTGCGGCAAATGGCGACCATGACATGCGCCTGGTCTTGGCAAACGCCAGCGCCGGCGTGAAAAGCCTGCATCGCAGTTGTGGTCACGTCACTGCTATTTTTTTTGTAGCTTACCGCACCCATAACCATTGCGCTAAGGGCCAATAGCGCTTGTAAATCGGCCGTACCGTCGGTGCTTTGCGCAATTGATTTTTTGCCGAATTCGGCCAGTTCAAAATGCGGCTCGGCCAGCGGTGTACCGCGCAGGTAAAAGTACGGTGCGGGTAAATGGTCGGGGTCAGTAAATTCAGGCACACCCAGCGTTTGCACATCACCCGCCGCGTTGACCAGGCTCCAGCGCACGTCGTCACTGGGTTGGCCCACGAAGGTGTACGACTGCACGGTGTTGCCGAAAGCATCGCTTTGTTCGTACAGTTTTTCAGGTGCGCCGATGCTCCAGAAATTGACCGTTTGCGACGGGCCCGACTGCGGTGTGAGGTGCAGCGTTTGCAGCGCGTACGTCAGCGGCTCCGTGTAGCGGTAGTCGGTGGTGTGGGATATTTTCAAGAGCATTATTTACGCCCTCTCCCCCTCGGGGAGAGGGCGGGGGTGAGGGCTCCCCGGTTACCCGAATCTAAACACATTTTCACTTCACAGAGCCCTCACCCCTGCCCTCTCCCAGCGGGAGAGGGAGTGGCACCCGGAAATCAGGTCAAGTCGTCGAGGACAATTTTCTCAAAAACCCACGCGATACAGAATGTAAGGACCTACCCTTGAATACACGTGCGCTCCGAAAAAATCTCTAAATCGAATCACCTCTCGTTCGCCGC
>JANOWB010000286.1:0-3032 GCA_031417695.1 Polaromonas sp. | reverse complement strand
AACCGGCACGATATTGACACGGCCACCTTCCAGACCTACTGATGGCATCCACGGCGGCAGCAATTGGCGCATGCGCTGAATCAGCTTGAAGAAATAGTACGGGCCGTCGATTTTGTCCATCTCGCCGGTGGTGCTGTCGCCCACCACCATCGCAGGGCGGAAAACCGTCCATGGCACTTTGCATTCTTTGCGAACGATTTTTTCGCTTTCGTGTTTGGTTCTGAAGTACGGGTGCTCGTAGTTTTCAGCCTCTTCAAACATGTCTTCGCGGAACACGCCTTCATACAAGCCCGCAGCGGCAATCGACGATACATGGTGAAAGTGGCCAGCGTCAATGGCTTTGGCAAATTCGACCGTGTTGCGCGTGCCGTCGATGTTGACGGCGATCTGGCTTTCTTCGTCGGCACCCAAGTCGTACACCGCCGCCAAGTGGTAGAAATGGCCGACCACGCCTTTTAGTTTTTTAATATCGTCTGCACTCACGCCCAATTTTTTGGCGGTCAAGTCACCGTGCACAGCCACGGCTCTAGCAGCGCTTACGCCCCAATACTCACGCAGCGCAGCCGCTTTGCTGGCGCTTTCTTTGCGCAGTAAAAAGTGAACCGTTGTGCCTTTGCGCTCAAGCAATTTTTTAACCAGGCGTTTGCCGATGAAGCCTGTGGCTCCGGTGACGAAATAATGCATGAACGTTTTCCTCAAGTGATGGGGGTGATTTGACGGACTCAAATCAAGCTGTGATTCTTGCTTAAACAATAGCCTTTACTATTAAGCAAATACCCGCACCTGCCCCGTCAGGCCGCCGATTGGCGCCGTGCCACCGCGCCGTTTTGCTAATGTTTCTAGATTCCTGCACCTAAACGCCAGCCCGCCCAGCGCTTACGATTGAGTTTTTCATTTACCTGAAGGCTCCCATGGTCAAAAAATTACAAAAAATGAGTGCAGACAAAGCAGGCGCGCCACACTTGGCAGGCGCTGTTAAAGAGTCCGCACAGCAAATCTGGCTGGCCGGCTTGGGCGCTTTTTCAAAAGCGCAAGAAGGTGGCGGCAAAGTGTTTGAAGCCTTGATGAAAGAAGGCTTGTCTATTCAGCGCAAAACGCAAGCAGTTGCTGAAGAAAAGCTGTCTGAAGCCACCAGCAAAATGGCGAACATGGCCGGCGATATTCAGTCAAAAGCCGGTCACCAGTGGGACAAGTTGGAAAACATTTTTGAAGACCGCGTAGCCAAAGCGCTGAACAAGCTTGGCGTGCCATCAGCCAAAGACGTTGACGCCTTGATTGCCCGTATTGACGAGCTGAACAAAAGCGTGCAAAAAATGGGCAAAGCGCCTGCTGCCAAAGCGCCTGCAAAACCAGCTGTAAAAGCCGCAGCAACGGCACCTGCAAAAACCGTCGCCAAAAAAGCGGCCAAGCGCCCAGCCGCCCGCAAGCCGGCTTGAGGAGCTTTGCAATTTTTGCGAATTTAATTTTCAGTTCAGGGGGCAAGCGCCCCCTTTTTCACGCCTAGAACATGCCAAGTAACAAGAGTTTGAAAAGTAGCCTCCAATCAAAAAAACCGCGTATCGGCTTGGCACTGGCAGGCGGCGGGCCGTTGGGCGCTATTTACGAAATCGGTGCGTTGTGTGCGCTTGAAGAGTCTTTAGAGGGCGTGACGTTCACTGACCTGCATCACTATGTCGGCGTATCGGCAGGCGGCTTTATTGCAGCGGGCCTGGCCAACGGCATGACGCCGCGCGAGCTGTGCACTGCATTTATTGAAACCGACGGCGCGCCTTCTGAGGTGTTTGACCCGGCCTGGCTGATGGTGCCGGCCTATGGCGAGTTTTTGCGGCGCGCCATCATGCTGCCCAGCCTGGCAGCATCGGCACTGTGGCGCGCCACCTTTGGCGGCAAAACGCTGCTTAACGCGCTCGAAGCGCTCGGCCCTGCGCTGCCGACCGGCATTTTTTCAAACGATGAAATTGATGTGCGGCTAACCAAGTTCTTCAGCAAGCCTGGCCGCACCAACGACTTTCGCCAGCTAAAAGCCACGCTGACGCTGGTCGCCACCCAGCTTGACAGTGGAGACGCCGCGCCGTTTGGCCAGCCCGGCTGGGACCACGTGCCGATTTCTAAGGCAGTGCAGGCCAGCTCAGCGCTGCCGGGCTTGTTTCCACCAGTTGAAATTGACAACCAGTATTTTGTAGATGGCGCGTTGAAAAAAACCATGCACGCAGGCGTGGCGCTAGACGAAGGCATTGACCTGATGTTTTGCCTGAACCCACTCGTGCCGTTTGACGCCACCCGCGTACCCCCGCTCAGCATGAACCAGCGGGTCATGCGGCGCGGCTTGCCGCTTGATCGCCAGTCGATTCCACGCATTGTGGATGGCGGCTTGCCCGCGGTGATGAGCCAGACCTTTCGCGCCATGATTCATTCACGCCTTGAGCTGGGCATGAAGCATTACGAAAACGCTTATCCGCAAACCGACATCGTGCTGTTTGAACCCGACCACCGCGATGCCGAGCTGTTTTTGGCCAACACCTTCAGCTACCGCCAGCGCCATCACATGGCCGAGCACGCTTACCAAAGCACGCGGCAAATGCTGCGCTCGCGCAAAACATCGCTGTCGGCCAAATTGGCGCGCCACGGCGTGTCGCTTAACTTTGCTGTTCTTGACGACCCCAAGCGGCAGCTGGTCAAGCCCTTGCCGCACGCCACGCAAGTCGGCCGTGCAATAGCTGCGCTGGAAGAGTCTATGGAAGACTTGAGCCGCACCATCGGCCGCGCAGCAGGCCACAGCACCAAGCCAGCCGCCTTGCGCGTGGCCTAGCATCGCAGCTTGCGGACACCCCTAGTTACTGCCGCAGCCGCGCTCGGTTAGAGTGTGAACTTCAAGAGGGACACAGACTATGGTGAAAAAAGCGCCACGCCGCACCGCTGAACGCATACTGGAAGTCACGCTAGAGCTGTTTAACCGCTTTGGCGAACCGAATGTGTCGACCACGCTGATCTCCGCCGAGCTGAACATCAGCACCGGCAACCTGTACTACCAC
>JANOWB010000285.1:0-15181 GCA_031417695.1 Polaromonas sp. | reverse complement strand
CGAAAGCGGCGTCCGCTTGGCCACCTTGCATCATGCTCAGCTTGAGATCGGCGTAGCGCACGTACTTGAACTGGACTGTACTCAGGTCAACACCTTGGCTGCTCAGAAGGCGCTTGGCTGCCGAGCTGACATAGCCGCCCTGTTTCCCGACAATGACGCGTTTTCCGCTTAATTCTTTGGCGGTGTCAATGCCGGACGATGCCCCTGCCAGCAGCGTCAAGCGCTCAGTCGTGGTTAGCTCAAAACTCGCCAGTGGCGTGTAGTCGCCTGTTGCTTGCGCCGCGGTCGATGCATGCGAGTGCACTAGGATGAGGGCGGGCGATTGGCTTGCCAAGGCGGCGCTGACGCCGTCTACCGCGTCGATGCTCAGACGGAGGTCTTTGATGATTCCGGCGGCGCGAATAGTGTTGGCAAATGGTTCATAAGCCGCCTGTACCACTGGCAGATTGGTCTTTGAACTTTTCTCAATGCCTACGCGCAGCTCGTCGGCCGAGGCAGAGGCAGCGCAACAGGCGACTGCGGCAAGAAGGGAAATTTTTTTCAGCAACATCATGTTCGTGATTCCAAAATTAGCGGCTTTTTCGGGATGATTAAGCTACTAAATTATGAAATTGCGAGGTGACACAAACGTGCAAGCCCGCGAATGCTCTGAGGGTTTGAAAAAAAATGTGCGCACTAATTGAGGGCGAAAAACGTCCCTGAAAGTAGCTATGTTTTGGGCGGTTTATCTTTTTAATAGCTCTTAATAAGTATTTTTTCGAGGCTAGTGCACCAAGCTTGTGCCGCCATACAAGAAACGACAAAGTGTGCGATTGTTCCGCTGCCGTTATCGTGCCCACAACAGGCCAGAGTGCCGTGCGGCGATAGGCCTTTGCCGTGCGGACGCTGTCGGGTTAGTTCGAGCAGGTATTGCTTAAAGTCCGTAAATTTTTCAAGAAAAATCGACTTTTACGTCAATAAATTCGGGCGCGAACAGCTATAAAATATATAGCAAGATAGTTTAAGCCGAATCAGGCTGTGCCAGGCTAGGCCAGCTAACGACCGATACAAAAAACTGTAGGCAAAGCCAACGGCGGCGCTGGCTTGCTTTGCTTCCAGTTGTCTACTGTCGCGCTTTTGTTCCAGGCGGCGTCCAGCGTCAAGCCGCAACTGATCGCTAGCCGCGTATTTCCTTGCAGTGTTTGAATTAGCGCTTGAATAAGAGCAGCATTGCGGTAAGGCGTTTCAATAAAAATTTGCGTTTGACCGGTTTTGAGTGCCATTGACTCGAGCACTTTGATGCGCTGGCTGCGCTCGCCTGCATCTTGCGGCAAGTAGCCGACGAAGGCAAAGTTCTGCCCGTTCAAGCCGCTGCTGGCCAGCGCCAGCATGAGCGACATTGGGCCTGTCAACGCGATCACTTCAATGCCCAAGTCATGCGCCGCCCGCACAACTGACGAGCCTGGGTCGGCAATGGCGGGCATGCCAGCTTCACTGACCAAGCCCATGTCATGGCCGCTGAGTGCGGCTTTCAACATGGGCTTGGCGTCAAAGTTGCCGCTGTGGTCACCCTTTTTGTGAACCTCACGCGGCAGCTCTTCAATGTGTAGCGCTTGCACCGCTTGCGCTAACGTCTGCAGCTCGCCCACCCGCTTGAGGTAAGCGCGCGTGCTTTTTGTGTTCTCGCAAATCCAGTAGCCCAAACGAGAAGCGACTTCAATGGTTTGTAGCGGCATCACATCTGTTAGCGGCGATTGCGTGTCGCAGCCAAAATCTAGCGGGGCTGGTACCAGATAAAGCTTGCCTTTGGTTGTGCTCATACAACCTCCCGATAGCGGAGCACATCCAATCCGGCAGCGCGCAGCAAGTTGCAGGTGCGTATCAGGGGCAGGCCGATCAGTGCGGTCGGGTCGTCGCTGTCGATGGCGGCCAGCAGGGCAATGCCCAAGCCCTCACTTTTGGCGCTGCCTGCGCAGTCATACGGTTGCTCGGTGCGCAGGTAATGCTCAATTTCACGGTCACTCAAGTCCCTGAACTGCACCCGCACCGCCGCCAGCTCGCCTTGGGCAAAGCCGGTGTCAAGGCAAACCACTGCGACTGCGGTTTGAAAAATCACGGTTCGCCCCCGCATCAGGCGCAGCTGCGCTACAGCCCGCTCGTGGTTGCCGGGTTTGCCGAGTGCAAGCCCGTTCAAATCGGCAACCTGGTCAGAACCAATGACGATGGCTGCCGGGTACCGGGTTGCTACTGCATGTGCTTTGGCCAGCGCTAGCCGAACGGCTATCGCTGCAGGTGCTTCGCCTTGAAGCGGCGTTTCATCGACTTCGGGGCCCGTCACTTCAAACGGAATATGCAGGCGTTCTAACAGCTCGCGGCGGTAACGTGAGGTCGAACCCAAAACCAACTGGCGCGGGTGGGTTGTTTGAGCAAGGGTATCTGGTGATGTCATGCTTTGATTCTCTTACACTCAAGTCATGAGCAAACACCCAGAAGCAACGCGCCTGAACGTACAAGCCCTGGCAGAAGCAGGTAGCGAGCTGAATGAATCTATTTTGCTACATAAATTAGAGCGGCTCGCGCCCGAATCTATTGATAAAAACACTGAAAACACGGTTGATTGGAGGGCAAAATTCGAGTTGCGCACGGGTGCTGGCGGCCAGCCTGATGTGTGGCTGCACCTTCATGCATCCACTTGCATGCCCCTGACTTGCCAGCGCTGCATGACGCCCGTTTCCATGCCGTTGGAGGTTGAGCAGTGGTACCGATTTGTGGCTACTGAAGCGCTTGCCATGGCTGAAGACGATGCGTCTGAAGAAGATTTGCTGGTCATAGCTCCGCAATTTGACTTGTTGGCGGTGCTGGAAGATGAGTTGCTGATGGCACTGCCGCTGGTGCCGATGCATGACGTTTGCCCGGTTTTACCTGTGTTTAGTGCGGGCGAGGCTGAGTTGATCGAGCCAGCGCTTGCCAAGCCCAATCCTTTTGCAGCCCTCGCCCAGCTAAAAAAGCCAAAGTAAGACGTGAATGAAGGCGGTAAACGGGTTTGAACTGGCTCTGAAACCGGTCAAAAACGGGTGTTTCAGCAGATTGGCAGCGCTGGGGTAGGCAAACTTGGGTTGGCAAGCTATACTCATAGGCTCAGCACATTGCACAAATTTGCTTTTTTACTAACCCGATCGCTGACCTGAAGTTTTGTCAGCGTGATTACCAGGAGCGGATCATGGCCGTCCAGCAGAATAAAAAATCACCGTCCAAGCGCGGTATGCATCGCTCACACAATGCCTTGACAGTGCCAGGCATTGCTGTGGAGTCCACCACGGGTGAGACCCATTTGCGTCACCACATCAGCCCAAACGGGTTTTACCGTGGCAAAAAAGTGCTGAAAACAAAATCTGAAGACTAAACTTATCGTTTATAAAACTGCCCGCACTACCCTGCGGGCTTTTTTCTTTGTGAGCTCGCTTTTGGTCACAATAGTGTTTATGCCCTTGGTCAACTTTATAGTCATCGATCCCCCATCCGTAATGCGTGACAGGCTGAGCGCGGCGTGACGTCTATTGCCGTTGACGCCATGGGCGGAGACTTCGGGCCTGCGGTCACGCTGCCGGCTTGCTTGAGTTTTTTAAATCACAACACGGATGTGTCGCTCGTGGTGGTGGGCCTGCCTCAAGAGCTGCTCAAACAGAGGTCGCACGGCGCGCTGCTCGCGCATCCGCGTTGCCAATTTGTAGCGGCCACCGAAGTAGTCAACATGGACGATCCGATTGAAATTGCGCTCAGGCGCAAAAAAGATTCGTCGATGCGCGTGGCTTTGAACCAAGTCAAAAATGGCGCGGCGCAGGCTGCGGTTTCTGCAGGCAATACCGGCGCGTTAATGGCGATATCGCGCTACGTTTTAAAAACGCTTGATGGTATTGATCGCCCGGCGATAGCCGGCCAAATTCCCAATGCCAAAGGCCAAGCCACCACCGTGCTCGACATGGGTGCCAATGTCGACTGCACAGCCGAACACCTGCTGCAATTTGCGGTCATGGGGTCGGCTCTGGTGGCGGTACTGGGCGGCACTAACCAGCCGACGGTTGGCTTGCTTAATATTGGTGAAGAGGCCATCAAGGGCAACGAGATAATTAAAAAAGCGGGCGTGCTGCTGCGTGCGGCTGGTGCGGCAGGTGACTTGAATTTTGTTGGCAACGTCGAAGGCAACGATATCTTCAAAGGCACGGCCGACATCGTGGTTTGTGACGGCTTTGTGGGTAACGTCGCCCTGAAAGCCAGCGAAGGCTTGGCGTCGATGATTGTCGACATGCTTAAAAAAGAGTTCACTCGCAACCCGCTCACCAAAGTGGCGGCAGTGGTGGCCTACCCGGTTATTTCAGCACTCAAAAAACGGGTCGATTCGCGGCGCTACAACGGCGGTGCTCTGTTGGGCCTGCGCGGGCTGGTGTTTAAAAGTCACGGCTCTGCCGATGCGTTTGCTTTTGAATGTGCACTGAACCGGGCTTATGACGCGGCCCGCAATAATCTGCTGGCTCAAGTGCAGGCGCGCATTGCGCACGCTGCGCCGCTGCTGGCGGGTATTCAAGTGGCGTCTACTGAGCCAGGGCAGGCGCATGCAACGCTTGCTCCCGCAGCCGCGCTGTCGCTACACTGATTCATGGCTTTATATTCACGTATTACCGGCACGGGCAGTTATTTGCCCCCACGCAGACTTAGCAATGACGACCTGGCGGCCGAGCTGGCTACCCAAGGTGTTGAAACTACCAGCCAATGGATAGTTGAGCGTACCGGGATTTTGGCCAGGCACTTTGCAGCCTCTGATGTCACTTGCAGCGACCTGGCGCTTGAGGCCTCAAAAAACGCGCTGGCTGCAGCAGGAGTGCAGGCATCTGAAATCGATTTAATCATCGTCGCCACGTCTACGCCCGACATGGTGTTTCCGTCCAGTGCGTGTATTTTGCAAAACAAACTCGGCATTGCGGGCTGCCCGGCCTTTGATATGCAAGCGGTGTGCAGCGGTTTTGTGTACGCGCTGACCGTTGCCGACGCCATGATTAAAACCGGCACGGCCACTAAGGCGCTGGTGGTGGGCGCTGAAGTTTTTTCACGCATTCTTGATTTTTCTGATCGCACTACTTGCGTGTTGTTTGGCGACGGCGCGGGGGCTGTAGTGCTTGAAGCGTCGAGCAAGCCTGGTATTTTGGCCAGCGACTTGCATGCCGACGGCAAGCATGTCGGTATTTTGTGCGTGCCGGGCAATGTGTCTGGCGGCAAAGTGGTGGGCGACGCCTTGCTGAAAATGGATGGCCAGGCGGTTTTTAAATTAGCCGTGGGCGTGCTGGAAAGCGCGGCTCGTACCACGTTGGCAAAAGCCAACCTGACGGACGCTGATATCGACTGGCTGATTCCCCACCAAGCCAACATTCGCATCATGCAAAGCACTGCCAAAAAGCTCAAGTTGCCGCTTGAAAAACTCATCGTTACGGTCGACCAGCATGGCAATACGTCGGCAGCGTCTATCCCGTTGGCACTAGATGCGTCTGTGCGCAGCGGCAAAATCAAAAAAGGTGACACGCTCATGCTCGAAGGCGTAGGCGGCGGCTTTACCTGGGGCGCTGTGCTGCTAAATTATTGACCGTTACTTGGCCTTCATGCACGTAAGCACGTAT
Source organism: Polaromonas sp. (assembly GCA_031417695.1). Lineage (GTDB taxonomy): Bacteria > Pseudomonadota > Gammaproteobacteria > Burkholderiales > Burkholderiaceae_C > Polaromonas. The sequence continues at coordinate 9,536 of JANOWB010000285.1, read as the reverse complement.
GCACACAAGCACCGGCCACAGCCCACATCCACGATTTTTGGAGTCACTGTTGAAACCCTTTGCATTCGTATTCCCCGGCCAGGGCGCGCAATCTGTCGGCATGCTCGACGCTTGGGGCGACCACCCGGTGGTTCGCGACACTTTAGAAGAGGCTTCAACTGCACTTGGCCAAGACATCGGGCTGCTGATTAAAGAAGGCCCAAAAGAAGAACTGGCCCTGACCACCAATACCCAGCCCGTGATGCTGGTGGCGGGAGTCGCTGCTTTTCGGGTGTGGATGAACGAGACTGGCGCTGCGCCCGCCGTGGTTGCCGGACACTCTTTAGGCGAATACGCTGCGTTGGTCGCCAGCGGTGCGCTTACGTTAACGCAGGCCGCGCCTCTGGTGCGGCTGCGCGCCCAAGCAATGCAAGACGCCGTGCCGGTGGGTGCAGGTGCCATGGCTGCCATTTTGGGCTTGGACGCTACTAAAATTATAGCTGTTTGCGCCCGTATTACGGCGGCTTCAGGCCAAAATGGTGCTGATTTAGGGGCAAATTCAGGCGTAGTGGAGGCAGTTAATTTCAACGACCCGATGCAAACCGTTATTGCAGGTAGCAAGGCCGCAGTTGACCAGGCTTGTGAAGAGCTAAAAGCTGCCGGTGCCAAGCGGGCGCTGTTGCTTCAGGTGTCTGCGCCGTTTCATTGCAGCTTGATGAAACCCGCCGGAGAAAAGCTCAAGGCTGCGTTGGCACAAGTTGACTTTGCCGATCTGCAGTTCCCGCTTATCAACAACATTGACGTCGCTGTTGAAACGCAAGCCGACCGTATTCGGGATGCCCTGTACCGCCAGTCTTTTGGGCCGGTGCGCTGGGTAGAAGTGATCAACGCCATCAAAGGCAGAGGCGTGAGCCATGTGGTGGAATGCGGGCCGGGCAAGGTGCTGGCGGGGTTGGTCAAGCGAATCGACCCTGAGCTGACAGGCGCGCCGCTTTTTGACCCCGCTTCAATGGCCCAAGTCAAGGAGTTGCTGGCATGAATGACGCCAAGTTTGAAAACCAGATCGCGCTGGTGACCGGCGCTTCACGCGGCATTGGTGCTGCTATTGCGCTCGAGCTTGCTCGCAGGGGTGTCAAGGTCATCGGCACCGCCACCACCGATGAAGGCGCCGCCAAAATATCACAGGCGCTAGCAGCGTTTCCCGGATGTTGCGGCAAAAACTTAAACGTGACCGATGCCCAGGCCGGCGAGGCGCTGATCGACACCTTGGTTAAAGACCGCGGCGGGTTGCACATTTTGGTCAACAACGCCGGGATCACGCGCGACATGCTTGCCATGCGCCTGAAAGACGACGACTGGGACGCCGTACTCGACACGAATTTGAAAGCAGTGTTTCGCATGAGCCGTGCGGTTATGCGCACGATGATGAAACAGCGTTATGGCCGCATTGTCAACATTACTTCAGTGGTGGGCGCATCCGGCAACGCTGGGCAGGCCAACTACGCTGCTGCCAAAGCTGGCGTTGCAGGCATGACGCGCGCCCTGGCGCGCGAGCTGGGTTCCCGCAACATCACCGTGAATTGCATCGCACCGGGTTTTATTGAAACTGACATGACTGCGGGCTTGGCTGAGGAGCAGCAAAAAGCACTGCTTGCGCAAATCCCGCTAGGGCATTTGGGTAAGCCGCAAGACATCGCCCATGCGGTTGCTTTTGTGGCCAGTCCGCAAGCTGGCTACATTACGGGTCAAGAAATTCACGTTAACGGCGGTATGTATATGTAGCCCAGTAGTGGTAAAACACTGCAAATTAATGCCGGTTTGTATCCGTCCGGCGGCGTGCCTAGAGTTGGGTCTCTAACGCGCTAAAATCACAGATTAATTTACTACCCCTAAAGGGACTTATGAGCGACATCGAAGCACGCGTTAAAAAAATCATTGCCGAGCAACTTGGCGTGGAAGAAGGCCAAGTCACCAGTGAAAAGGCCTTTGTGGCCGACCTGGGCGCTGACTCGCTTGACACAGTTGAGCTGGTAATGGCCTTAGAGGACGAGTTTGGTATTGAAATTCCGGACGAAGACGCCGAGAAAATCACCACCGTTCAAAACGCTATCGATTACGCGAATACGCACCAAAAAGCGTAAGCGCTGCGTCTTTTCAGTTTTCCCTTTTAAAAAAGCCCCTCGGGGCTTTTTTGCAGTTTCACTTCAGGAATAGCGCATGAGCCGTCGCCGGGTTGTTGTCACGGGTTTGGGCTGCATCAGCCCGGTCGGAAATACAGTAGCCGACAGCTGGGCCAGTTTGTTGGCTGGGCAGTCTGGCATTGGCCTGATCACCAAGTTTGATGCCTCGGCATCGTCTTGCAAAATCGCAGGTGAAGTCAAGGGGTTTTCTATCGGCGACTACATTGCCGAAAAAGAAGGCCGCCACATGGACACCTTCATCCATTACGGTTTGGCCGCAGCCTGCCAAGCCGTGGCCGACAGCGGCTTGAAAACCGGCGACGCACTGACCGAAGACGAAGCCGTAAAAATTGGCTGCGTCATTGGTTCAGGCATTGGCGGCCTGCCGCTGATTGAAAACACCCACGACGAGTTGCAAAAACGCGGCCCGCGCCGCATCACGCCGTTTTTCGTGCCGGGCTCTATCATCAACATGATTGCTGGCCATGTCTCGATGAAGTTTGGCTTTAAAGGGCCCAACATTGCGATCGTTACAGCCTGCACCACTGGGTTGCACTGCATCGGCGATGCAGGCCGAATGATTGAGTACGGAGATGCTGACGTGATGATTGCAGGCGGCTCAGAGGCGACGGTTTCGCCGCTGGGCATAGGCGGGTTTGCCGCCATGCGCGCCCTGTCTACCCGTAACGACGACCCAGCAACAGCCAGCCGCCCGTGGGACAAAGACCGCGATGGTTTTGTACTCGGCGAGGGCGCAGGCATGATGGTGCTCGAAGAATACGAACACGCCAAAGCGCGCGGCGCCAAAATTTACGCCGAACTGGCCGGTTTTGGCATGAGCGCAGACGCAGGCCACATCACGGCCCCTAACATGGATGGCCCCAAGCGCGCCATGCAAGGCGCGCTGCGCAATGCGGGCATCAATGCCGACGCAGTAGATTATTTGAATGCGCATGGCACGTCTACCCCGCTCGGCGACATCAACGAAACCAACGCCATCAAGGCTGCGTTTGGCGACCATGCCAAGCGCATGGTGGTGAGCTCAACCAAGTCAATGACGGGCCACCTGCTGGGCGGCGCGGGAGGAATTGAGTCTGTGTTTACCGTGCTGGCGCTGCACCACCAGAAAATTCCACCCACCATCAACATCTTCAACCAAGATCCAGAATGCGACCTGGACTTTTGCGCCAACACCGCGCGAGACGCCAAAATCGACGTTGCCGTCAAAAACAACTTTGGTTTCGGTGGCACCAATGGCACATTGGTTTTCAAGCGGCTCAGCGCTTGAGCGCAGCTAAAGCATAGTTGCTGCCTACTCTATTCAGCGAGTAAAGCCGACCTTGACCACCCACAGCGCACCGCAGCTTGCCTATCCGCTAGCGCGTTCCGCGCTGCTGGGCGTGTTGCTGCTCTTGGTCTGGGTTGCCGGTGCAGTTTCAGTCAGCTATTGGTTTTACGGCCTTTCGGGTGTTAGTTGGCGCGCTTATCTGGCGGTTGCAATTGTGGTGCTCGCAGGTCTGTCTGCAGCGCACGGCTGGTTGCGCTCACCGGCGGGGCGACTGAGTTGGGACGGGCAGTTTTGGCGCTGGCAAAGCGTGAATTACACCGGCGGTGGCGCTGCGCTCGCATTGACAGTTGCGCTCGATTTGCGCAGCGTTTTGTGGCTGCGGCTTGAAAATTCCGACGGGGCCGCCTTGTGGCTGTGGGCCGAAAGGTCAGCCTTGCCGTATCGTTGGCTTGATTTTCGGCGCGCAGTTTATTCAAATGCTGGCTCAGGTGCGGGCACCGAAGCATTGCGGCCTCCCGTCGGCGAGGCCCTGTGATGACCGAGCCCACCTTGCCCCCCAGAGAACGCGCGCCAGACCCCGACACGCTGCTGGTCGCGCAGGCGGTAGCGGGTGACCAAAAAGCGTTTGAACTGCTGGTCATCAAGTATCAGCGGCGTGTGCAGCGCCTGATTGGACGCATGGTGCGCGATGTTGATCTGGTTGAAGACATCGCCCAGGAGACCTTTATTCGTGCTTACCGCGCCTTGGCGCAATTTCGGGGGGAAGCGCAGTTTTACACCTGGTTGTACCGGATTGCAGTGAACACTGCCAAAAAAGCCTTGATGGATTTAAAGCGTAATCCGACGGTATCTGAAAATTTCTTCAAAACAGGCGACGATGATGAAACTTCGCCCCTTGAAAACGAACTAACCAGTCCAGACACTCCAGACGCAGTACTGGCCAGTAAAGAAATTGTGCAGATCATTAACGCGGCGCTTGAGGCTTTGCCTGAAGAGCTTCGCCAAGCGGTCACGCTGCGCGAAATAGAGGGGTTGAGCTATGAAGAAATTGCTCAAGCCATGAACTGCCCGATTGGCACGGTGCGCTCTCGGATTTTCAGGGCGCGCGAGGCAATTTCGCAAAAAGTTAAACCCATGCTGGAAAGCCAGTCTGGTAAGCGTTGGTAGCACTTCGGTGCAAAGTTAAAGAGATCAATGATGCAAACACAACCGTTCAGTACCCCAGTTGAAGAAAAACTGTCCGCCTTGGCCGACGGTGAGCTCAGCGATGCGGAATGTGAAGCGCTATTCACTGCGCTACGCAGCAATGCCGCAGTGGCCGGGCAGTGGAACGCCTATCAATTGATCGGAGATGCCCTGCGTTTGGGGCAAACCAGCACCGCTATTGATCAAGGTGGTGCTGACTTTGCGTTTGTGCAGCGCCTGAGCCAGCGCTTGGCAAACGAGACAATTGCAAAGCGCGACCTTGATTTCGCGCCGACTTCAGCAGCTAGCGTGGTTTCATCCGGTGCGTCGCCTGGCGCGGCGGCTGGGGCAGTTGGCACGGTCAACCCACTGCTCGTCAAAGCTGCAGCCAACGACGGAACGTTTCGCTGGAAGATGCTGGCAGGTTTCGCCTGCATGGGCACCGTAGCGACGTTGGCTTGGAGTTTGGTCAGCCCCAACTCAGCTGACAGTGCGGCGCAGCTGGCGCAGGCCACTGCTAGCGCGGCGCAGCAGCAAGTGGTGGTCGCATCGCCGCAAGGATTGGTGGTCAGAGACGCGCGGCTGGAAGAATTGCTGGCGGCGCACAAGCAAATGGGGGGCACTTCTTTACCCGTGCCATCTGGTTTTGTGCGCAACGCTAACTTTGAAAACCAGCCGAAAAACGCGCGTTGAGCCTATGATTTCGATACGTTTTAGCCTTCTAGCCCTTATTTTATGGGCGCAAGCAGCTATTAATACAGTAGCAGCACAAACGCCCTTAACTCCCCCAGCGCCGCCAACCGTTGCAGCCCCAGCCCAAGCTGACGTCAAAGGCATCAACGATTGGTTGCTACGCATGCACGAATCGTCTAAAAAACGAGCCTACATTGGCACTTACGTCGTGTCGTCGGGCGGCGCGATGTCGGCTGCCAAAGTTTGGCATTTGTGTGAGGGTGATCAACAAATTGAGCGCGTCGAAACCCTCACGGGCGCACCGCGTTCGATCTTCAGGCACAACGACAAAGTCGTGACCTTCATGCCTGAGCAAAAAATAGTTCGCACTGAAAAACGCGAGTTGTCTGGCACGTTTCCTGAACTGGTTCAATCGCCGAACAACAAAATCGCCGATTTTTACTCTCTCAAAACTGAAGGCGTCGAGCGGGTTGCCGGGCTAGATGCAGACGTTGTGGTGCTGCAGCCCAAAGACAACTTGCGTTTTGGCTACCGGGTGTGGACAGAGCAAAAAAAGGGCCTGGTTGTCAAACTGCAAACGCTTGACATAGATGGCAAGCTGCTTGAGCAAGCCGCGTTTTCAGAGCTGCAGCTTGATGCGCCCGTCAAAATGGACAAGCTGATGCAAATGATGGGCAGGGTCGGCGGTTACCGTGAAGAGCGCCCTGTGCTGGTCAAAACCACGGCAAAAGCCGAAGGCTGGATATTAAAAAGCGCGGTCGCCGGATTTGCGCCCATCAGTTGCTATAAAAGACCCAACGCTGGCGCAGGTAGCGGCGGCAACTCCACGAATGCGGATGAACCCATGCAGTGGATTTTTTCAGATGGTTTGGCCTCGGTGTCGCTTTTTGTAGAGCCGTTTGACCGCCAGCGACACGATAAAGAAACCAGCGCAGTTATGGGGGCCACGCAAAGCATCAGCAAGCAGCTTGGCAGCTACTGGTTAACCGTGATGGGTGAAGTGCCGATGCAGACCCTGCGCTTGTTTGCCAGCGGGCTTGAGAGAAAAAAATGAACGTTTCCAGTTGCCGCCTGATCAACCAGCCGGCGAGTCAATTCAAATTGTGTTTTTTATTCAAGGCTAATGATGTTTTTTAAAATCAAGTCGTTATTAGGCGCATCCAAGCGTTGCGTTCAGCTGTTTAGCAGCCGTTTTCCCGTTATTGCCGCCACTGCTGTGGTGTCAGCGGCAGCGCTGGGTCCGATGCAAATTGCCCTGGCGCAAAACCGAACGCTGCCCGACTTTACCGATTTGGTAGAGCAGGTCGGCCCGTCCGTCGTTAATATTCGCACCTCAGAAAAAGCCAAAGCATCAGCGGCGGGTGGCGGCATTGATGAGCAAATGCTGGAATTTTTCAAGCGCTTTGGCATACCCGTGCCGCCTAACGTGCCGCGCTCACCACGCCCTGATCGCGGCGGCGCGCAGCCCGAAGAGAGCCAGCCGCGCGGTGTGGGCTCTGGCTTTGTGCTGACGGCCGATGGCTTCATCATGACCAACGCCCACGTAGTTGAGGGTGCTGATGAGGTCATCGTGACGCTGACCGACAACCGTGAATACAAAGCCAAAATTATTGGCGCCGACAAGCGCACCGACGTGGCGGTAGTAAAAATTGAGGCAACCGGTTTGCAGGCTGTGAAAATCGGTGACACCAACCGCCTGAAAGTTGGCGAATGGGTAATGGCCATCGGCTCGCCGTTTGGCCTTGAAAACACTGTCACGGCGGGCATCGTGAGCGCCAAGCAACGGGACACCGGGGACTATTTGCCGTTTATCCAGACCGATGTGGCCATTAACCCTGGTAACTCTGGCGGCCCATTGATCAACATGCGCGGCGAAGTGATCGGCATCAACAGCCAAATTTATTCGCGCTCTGGCGGGTTCCAAGGCATCTCTTTTGCCATTCCGATTGACGAAGCGGCTCGCGTGTCAGACCAACTTCGCGCTACCGGCAAAGTCACGCGGGGCCGCATTGGCGTGCAAATCGACTCGGTCAGCAAAGAAGTTGCTGAAGCTATCGGCCTGGGGAAACCGCAAGGTGCATTGGTCAGAGGTGTTGAAGCTGGCGCGCCAGCCGAAAAAGCGGGCGTAGAGCCAGGCGACATCATTACTAAATTTGACGGCAAGACAATCGAAAAATCTAGCGACCTACCGCGCCTTGTCGGCAACGTGAAGCCCGGCACCAAAGCCGTAGTAACCGTTTTCCGGCGCGGTGCCAGTAAAGATCTGTCAGTCGTGATTGCCGAAGTAGAGGCAGAAAAGCCCGTTCGCAAAACTGCCGCACCAGAAGTTAAACCGCCAATTGCTGGGCCCGCGCAAGCCATGGGCTTGATGGTTAGCGAGCTGCCTGAAGCGCTGAAAAAAGAACTCAAACTCAAAGGCGGTGTGAAGGTGGATGCCGCTGAAGGCAGCGCCGCACGAGCGGGCCTGCGCGAGGGTGATGTGGTGGTGGCGGTGGGCAACATTGAAGTCTTGAGTTTGAAAGACTTCGAGGCTGCGCTGGCAAAATCCGACAAAAGCAAAGTCATCAACATGCAGTTTCGCCGTGGAGAGCTGGCGCAGTTTGCGCTGATCAGACCGGCTCGCTAAGGTGCAGGGCTCGCGCCCTGCGCAGTGGGAGCGGGTTATTTTTGCCCGCCTCTGTATTGTGGTGAGCGTGGCTTGAATGCCAGAGGCGCACAAACTTTACCGGCTGCTAGGGTACTCATGACCCATTCAAACGTGGGGACTTTGAGGGCAAAATCGGGTGTCTTTGGGTAACCGAAGATATTTTTTTATTTATTTTCTGGCCTGATCTTGTTAGTGCAGACTAACAGAACTTCCTCTAATTCCAAGTTTTGGTTAGAATGATGATCCATTTGCAACACTTTTGGGTATATCGTTTTGTTTAAAGCTGGGTTATGCCGTCGTATTTCGTCCATTCACAGCTGATCCACAGCCAGCGCACAAGTTGTCCATAAGTAATCCCATAGAATTGTGAATAACCTGTGTATAAATTTACCGTTGCTGCACTGCAACGGCGGCAAATCCGAGATTTTGGGGCTATCGGCGGGCTTCTTTTTGCCTACAATGAAGGCCCAACATAGCAGTTGCCATAGATTGTTGGTTTCAGGGCGCGTCGCAAACCGACGCGCCCTTTTTTATGTTCAATGCGAATGACTATGTCGTTGTTCGCAGTACTTTCAAGCACTTAGGCGTCTTCGTTGATGAATCACATCAGAAACTTTTCGATCATTGCGCACATTGATCATGGCAAGTCCACCCTCGCAGACAGATTGATCCAGCGCTGCGGCGGTTTGCAAGACCGCGAGATGAGCGCGCAGGTTCTTGATTCAATGGATATCGAAAAAGAGCGTGGGATAACCATCAAGGCGCAGACCGCTGCGCTTAAATACAAAGCACTTGATGGGCAAATCTACAACCTCAATTTGATCGACACGCCAGGTCATGTCGACTTCTCATATGAAGTCAGTCGCTCGCTGTCGGCATGCGAAGGTGCGCTGCTGGTGGTTGATGCATCGCAAGGCGTTGAAGCGCAGACCGTCGCTAACTGCTACACCGCGCTCGACTTGAAAGTTGAAGTGGTGCCGGTGCTTAACAAAATGGATTTGCCGCAGGCCGACCCTGAGAACGCGAAACAAGAAATTGAAGAAGTCATCGGCATTGATGCGACCGATGCAATTCCGTGCAGCGCTAAAACGGGCATGGGCATTGATGAAATTCTGGAAGCGGTGGTGGCGCGCATTCCGCCGCCAAAGGGCAACCCCGACGGCGCGCTGCGCGCCATGATCATTGACAGCTGGTACGACGCCTATGTCGGCGTCGTCATGCTGGTGCGTGTGGTGGATGGCCGCCTTGCACGCGGCGATCGCATCAAGCTGATGGCCAGCGAGGCAAGCTACAACGCCGAGCAGCTCGGCGTCTTTACCCCGCACACCGATGCGCGCGCGTCTCTGGAGGCCGGTGAGGTCGGTTTCATCATCGCCGGCATCAAGGAGCTGCAGGCGGCGCGGGTAGGCGATACCGTGACGATCATCAAAACCGGCAGCGGCGGGGCCGCAGCAACCGCGACTGAAGCCCTGCCGGGCTTCAAGGAAATCCAGCCGCAGGTTTTTGCCGGTCTGTACCCCACCGAAGCAAGCGAGTACGACTCGCTGCGTGACGCGCTCGAAAA
>JANOWB010000284.1:0-5524 GCA_031417695.1 Polaromonas sp. | reverse complement strand
TTCAGGGTAGCCCGATGCGGCGAGCAAGTCCGTGTCGTGATTGAACTCCAGCAGCAGCGCAGTGCATGCCTGCAGGTGACTGAGCACGTGGCTGGTGGCGTGGCCCAAGTCAGTCAGCACGCCCAGCTTTGCCGAGCCGCTGCTGCAGGTCAGCTGCAATGGCTCTCTGGCGTCGTGCGGCACTGTAAAAGGCAACGCAGTCATCGTGCCCAGAGCGATGGGTTCGCCATCTCGCGCAATGCGCAGCAAACCGCTTAGTGGCGGTGAACCTATAGCGGCGTATGTGCCGGCACTCATCCAGACAGGTATTTGATAGCGCAAAGCGTAAGCCGCTGCGCAGCCAATGTGATCGCCATGCTCATGCGTGATGAAGATCGCGTCAATGTCGCCGCCTTGCAAGCCTGCAGCTTCGAGCCGGGCCAGCAAATGCCGCATGCCAAAACCGCAATCGATCAGTAAGCGGGTCGGCTGGTGGCCGTCACTTTCGACAACTGCCGCGTTACCGGTGCTGCCGCTGCCCAGGCTTTTAAACCTCAGCACTGCGGCTGGCTCCGGCGCACCCGCACGGCTTCAGCGCAGCTCACGCCTGACTTACTTCAGGTCGTCAACAATGACCTGCACAATACGTTGCGCATTGGCAGACGGCTCCGCAACACCTTGCGCATTGAGCACAGACACTGTGGTCGCCTCGCCCTGGCTTTTGAGCAAAATACGATACTTCAGTGGAGGCGCGGTAGGCGTCGAGCCGCTAAAAAGTTTGCCCAAAAAGCCAGGCTCTTTTTTGTCTGCGGTCGACTCGACGTAGCGTACAAAGTAAGTGCCTTGCGTGCGGTCACGGTCTTCTACCGTGAAGCCGGTGCGGTCAAGGCTCAGGCCCACACGCCGCCAGGCGCGGTCAAAACCCTCATCGATTTGGATCACGGGCGCGCCAGCAACAGTTGCCAGGCGGGACGTTGGCTTGGTCGTGCCCGAGGCTACCAGCGCTTTGGATTGCTCCTGGCTCACGCCTAACTTCACCATCAAGCGGCGCAAAAATTCGGCTTCCAGTTCTGGGTCGGCCGGGCGCGGTTGCCACACGGTGCCGTCGCCGGTACCGGTCTTGGTGCCCGACAAACTGATCACGGTTTCAACCAGGCCGCGGTGGCTAATGTAAATCTCAGTGCCACCCGTTGCGTTGCGTTCCAGCCGGGTTCTGAATTTGTCGCGCTCTCCGGTGGAATACAAGTTTTCAAAAACCTTGCCGATGGTTTCGCGAATAAAGTCTTGCGGCAACTTGGCGCGGTTTTCTGCGTAGTCAGTTTCCATGATGCCGAGGTTTTCCTGATCAAGCGCCAATAAAAAGCCGCTTTCAAGCCAAAAATCGCGCATCGGGCCCCACAACTTGTCGGCCGGGCGGTTCACCACCAGCCAGCGTTGGTTTCCGGCGCGCTCAATGCGCACATCGCCCACGCTCAGTGCCGCAACTGGCAAATCTCTTACGCCCTTGCCAGCCTCAAAAGCGCTGGCGCTAACGGCACTGCCAGGCACAACGTAGCGGGTTTCGCGGCTGAGCTGGGTCAAATCGGGCGGCACTTCAAGCGATGGGCCACTTTTACCGCTGGACTTGTAGTCAATTTTGTCGCCCGCCATTAAATTGCTCAACGACGAACACCCGGCCAGCAGCACCGCCCCGGCCAAAATAGTTGCTGCGCCCAAACGGGCAGCCAGGTCATAACGGGCGCGATTTTGCAAAAGTTTCACAGGGTAGTCCTTAAAAATCAGATCAAACCGCATTGGCGCATTGCGCCTTCAACGGTGCTTTCGTTGCTGGCTTCAAGCGGCGTCATGGGCAAGCGCAGCGTGGGGCCGCACAGGCCCATGCGTGCCATGGCCCACTTGATGGGAATTGGGTTGGCTTCAACAAACAAATGCTTGTGCAGCGGCAGCAGCTTGAGCTGAATAGCCATGGCTTTGGCGGCGTCACCGGCTACTGCAGCCACACACAGCTCGTGCATCAGCTTGGGGGCAATATTGGCCGTAACGCTAACGTTGCCTTGCCCGCCGCAAAGCATCAGCGCCACAGCGGTAGCGTCGTCGCCCGAATAAACCGCAAAACCTTTGGGCACTTCTTTGATCAGCCACTGCGCCCGCTCAAGGTTGCCGGTGGCTTCCTTGATGCCGACGATGCTGGGTATTTGCGCCAGCCGCAGCACGGTGGCGTGCAGCATGTCGGCTACGGTTCTGCCCGGTACGTTGTACAAAATGCAGGGCAGGTCTGGCGTGGCTTCAGCAATGGCCTTGAAGTGCTGGTACTGGCCTTCTTGTGTAGGGCGGTTGTAGTACGGCACCACTTGCAATTGGCAGTCAGCACCAACTTGCCTGGCGAATTTGGCGAGCTCAATGGCTTCTTTGGTCGAATTTGCGCCGCAGCCGGCCATGATGGGAACCCGCTTGGCGGCTTGCTCAACCGACACACGAATAATTTCGCAGTGCTCTTCAACATTGACGGTCGGTGACTCGCCCGTAGTGCCGACCACGCCAATGCAGTCAGTACCTTCGGCCACGTGCCAGTCCACCAGTTTGCGCAGGGTGGGATAGTCCACGCTGCCGTCTGGGTGAAGGGGCGTTGCCAGGGCAACGATGCTGCCGGTAATGGTTTTCATGGGTTCAATTTGCTTGCGAGCGCTTTTACTGAAGCTGGTTGACCATTCTACTCAGTCAGGACGCGGTTTTTGCGGCGATTCAAGCCAATGGATAACGAGCTGGTGTGCTGAGTTCGGGCGGCGGCGCGGCCTCACGCACAGCGGCAATGCGCTGCACGAATCTGCCAGGTGCCTCGTAGGTGGCGGCGATAAAACCTTCTTCAAAAGCCACCACGCGAAGACTTTTGCAGATTTCAAGCAACTCGCCTGTGCGCAGCAAAAAATCGGGTCGGGAAGGTTTGCCGACCGTCTCATTGCCCTGCGTAAAAGTTTCGTAAATCAACACGCCGCTAGGTGCCAGGCTGGCCAGCAGCGTTGGCACTAACGGTCGCCATAAGTAGTGGGTGACCACTACCGCATCGAACTGACGGCCCGCAAACGGCCAGGGGCCATTTTCAATGTCGGCCACCACGGCGGTGTGGGCACTGGCAGCGTCAAGTGGAATAAGTGTTGCTATGTAATCAATAGCTGCTTGCGCCTGATCTACAAGGGCTAGTGTGTGATTTCGCGCATAAAACCAGCTTGCGTGGCGACCATAACCACACGCCACGTCCAGCACGCTGCCTTGCGCTTTAACCAAGTGCGACCAGCGCTTGACCCACCCTGATGGCGGCATTGTTCCGTGCAAGCCGAGATCTTTCAAGACGGCTTGACCTCGTCTTTAAGCGCCGCCAAAGCCATCGCTTCAACCCGTGCGGGGGCAAGCAATTTGAGCCAGCGGCCCAGCTTGCCTTTGGCGGTCATCACGACTTCACGCTGGCGTGTGTCCATGCCTTGCAAGATGAGTTGGGCGCATTCTTCAATGCTCATGGCGTTGTCTTCTTTCAGGCCGCTGGAGCCTGCCGCCTTGCCCGCAGCGTTAAAGCCGTTGTGGCGAATTTGCGTGGCCACCACGCCGGGGTAAGCGGTAGTCACGCTGACGCCGGCGGTTTTTAATTCAGCCCGCAGCGCTTCGAAAAAGCCAGTCATGGCAAATTTGGTGGCACTGTACGCGGTGCGCCCGGGCACGCCAATCAGCCCGGCAAGGCTGGACACTGCCACAATGCTGCCGCGGCTTTGTTTGAGGTAAGGCAGCGCGGCGTGGGTGCACCATACGCTGCCCCATAAATTGATGCGCATCAGTTGCTCATACCAGGCCAAGTCGCCCGCTTTGACTTCTTCAAACAGTGCCTGGGCAGACATGCCTGCGTTATTGATCAACGCGTCGATTTGACCGTATTTCGCCACCGTCGCCGCTATCAGCGCGCGGCAGGCGGCATCGTTCGACACATCGGTTTGAAGCACCAAGGTTTGCGCGCCAAAAGCCTGGCATTGGCCAGCGACTTCTTCCAGCCGTGCCTGATTGCGCGCCGCCAGTACCAGCGCAACCCCAGCGCCGTGGCGCTTGGCAAGCTGGCGCGCCATTTCGGCGCCAATGCCGTCAGACGCACCTGTAATTACTATTATTTTCATAGCTGCTCGCGCCCGTATTTATTGGCTAAAAAGCCTAAAAGATGCCTAAATAGCATCGAAAACAGCCTAAAAACAGGCCCACAGCTGGTCAGCCAGTGTGACCAAAAATTCAGGCTTGGTGTACATCGCAAATACGCCTAGCAACGCGGCCGTGATGGCAGTCCATACGATGGCGGTTTTAGCGACTCGGCGTTGCATGGCTTTACCCCTAGACCAACGGTTGGCCTAGCGGCGCGCGGTTGATGGGAGACTCTTTGACTGGCAGATTGATCACCCCGGCAAACACACCGAGTGCAATCGTGATGTACCAAACAATGTCGTAGCTGCCCGTTTTGTCATACAACACGCCGCCCAACCACACGCCCATAAATGAGCCAATCTGGTGGCTGAAAAACACAAAGCCGCTCAGCATCGACAAATGCGCCACACCAAAAATTTGCGCCACCGCCGCATTGGTGGGCGGCACGGTCGACAGCCATAAAAATCCCATCACGCTGGCAAAAATATACACACTGGCCGGGCTGATCGGCGCGGCGATAAAAACGGTGATAACGACAGCCCGTGCAAAGTAAATGAACGCCAAAATGTTCTTTTTCGCCATGCGCTGGCCCAGCGTGCCAGCCGCATAGGTGCCAAACACATTAAACAATCCAATCAAAGCCAGCGCATAGCCAGCTACCTGCGGCGACAAGCCTTTGTCTTTGAGGTAACTCGGCATGTGCACGCCAATAAAAACCACCTGAAAGCCACACACAAAGTAGCCCGCCATCAGCAACTGAAAGCTAGGGTATTTGAAGGCTTCTTTCAGCGCGTCAAAAATACTCTGCTCTCGTTTAACCGCTTGGCCCGCGCCAAAACCGACTTCGCGCAGGCCAATGGCCAGCGGTGCAATCAGCAGAACCGCGCCGCCCAAAATCAGCAACGCCTGCTGCCAGCCCAGGTTGCTGATTAAAAACCCCTCAATAGGCACCATTAAAAACTGCCCGAATGAGCCCGCAGCTGCCGCCACGCCCATCGCCCACGAGCGTTTGTCAGCCGATATGTTGCGGCCAATCACCCCGTAGATGATGGCGTAGGTGGTGCCTGCCTGCGCTGCACCAATCAGCACGCCCGCCGTTAACGTGAATAAAAACCCGGTGGGCGACAGCGCCATGCCGACCAAGCCCAGCGCATAAAGCAAAGCGCCGACCACAATGACCTTGAACGCGCCGAATCGGTCTGCCACCATGCCCGCAAAAATGCCAAACACCCCCCAAGACAAGTTTTGTATTGCAATGGCAAACGCAAAAGTTTCGCGCGTCCAGCCTTGCGCTTGCGTGATCGGCTGCAGCCACAAGCCAAAGCCGTGCCGAATGCCCATCGACAGCGTAACGATGGCGGCGCCGCAGATT
>JANOWB010000283.1:0-18264 GCA_031417695.1 Polaromonas sp. | reverse complement strand
CTGCCTGACTTGAGTTTGGCGGCTAGCTTTTGGGCGGCAGCCACGTCAACGCCAGCCGTGACCTGTTCGACCAGCGCCACGATGTCGCCCATGCCCAGAATTCGGCCAGCATGGCGCTCGGCGTCGAAGACTTCAAGGCCGTCCAGCTTTTCGCTGGTACCCGCAAATTTAATGGGCGCACCCGTGATTTGCCTCACGCTTAGCGCCGCACCGCCCCGCGAGTCGCCGTCGAGTTTGGTCAGGATAATGCCAGTTAAAGGCAGCGCGTCTTTGAAGGCTTTAGCGGTGTTGACTGCGTCTTGGCCCTGCATCGCGTCCACGATGAACAAGGTTTCAACGGGATTTAAAACCGAGTGCAGCTCTTTGATCTCGGCCATCAACGCTTCGTCAATCGCCAGGCGACCCGCCGTGTCGACCAGGAGCACGTCGAAAAAATGGCGCTTGGCGTAATCAATCGCCGCGCGGGCAATATCGACCGGCTTTTGGTCAGGTGAGCTGGGAAACCACTCCGCGCCCGCCTGCGCGGTAACCGTTTTTAGCTGTTCGATGGCGGCCGGGCGGTACACGTCGCCCGACACAGTCAGCACTTTTTTCTTGCGTTTCTCGATCAGGTGTTTTGCAAGTTTGGCGGTGGTGGTGGTTTTTCCAGCGCCCTGCAGACCGGCCATCAAGATGACTACTGGCGGTTGCGCAGCCAGGTTGATGTCGCTGACCCCTTCGCCCATGGTGGCAGCCAACTCTTTGCTGACAATGCTCACCAGCACCTGCCCGGGCTGGAGCGAGCCCATCACCTCGGCGCCAAGTGCTTTGTCCTTTACGCGGGCGATAAAGTCCCGCACCACTGGCAACGCCACGTCTGCCTCTAAAAGTGCCATCCGAACTTCACGGAGCATGTCTTGCACGTTCGCCTCGGTGATGCGGGCTTGCCCCCGCATTTCTTTAACCAGGCGGGAGAGTTTGTCTGTGAGGGCTGAGGCCATGAAGGGGCTCCGGTGCGGCGGAGTGGTTGAAAAGCTGAAAAAACTGACTGGGCGCCCGTCAAAGGCTAAACTTAGCAGATGATTTTAGCTATGAGCCAATGGTGGGGACAATTTATTGCATTGAGCTCATTCGTGTTCTATGTTGTTGCTGCTGCCTGCCATCGCCGCATGGCGCCCGACATGCTTCGCTTGATGCTTTTTGCAGCCTGGGTTTTGCATGGCTTGATGCTCGCTGAAGGTCTGCTGGGCAACCCACCCCGGTTCGGATTCGCGCCAGCGCTGTCCATGACGATGTGGTTGGTACTTGCGGTTTACGCCGTGCAAAGCAGGTTGTTTCCGCAGCTCAAAGCGCATTGGGCTTTGGCCGGCTTGGGTGGGGCGTCAGTGGTGTTGGCGAGTTTTTTCCCCGGCTCCAGTTATCTTCATGTAGCTTCCATCTGGCTGCCGTTGCATTGGGCGCTGGGTATTGCGTCGTATGGCCTCTTTGCCGCGGCTTTGGTGCATGGCGGCATGATGCGGCGTACTGAGCGGGCTATGCGAGAAGCAACCCAAAGCGACGCGGGCCTGCCATTGATGACTTTGGAGCGTCTGACGTTTCGATTCGTCGAGGCTGGCTTCGTGCTTTTGTCGGCAACCTTGTTGGTAGGCTGGCTTTTTAGTGAACAACTCTACGGTGCAGGCCTGTCCTGGAAGTGGAACCATAAAACCATATTTTCTGTATTGGCCTGGGCAGTGTTTGCGGGCCTGCTCATCGGCAGGGCCAAGCTCGGCTGGCGCGGGCTCAGGGCGGTACGCGTGTTGTATGTGGGTTGCGGGCTGCTGTTGCTAGGCTACGTCGGCTCCAGGTTCGTGATGGAAGTTGTGCTGGATCGCGTGTGAAATACGCCGTTCTGATCGCATTCGTGGCCCTGGGGCTTTGGCTTTGGCAACGAAATCGGGCAATAAACCGGCGAGACAACGCACGGGGTGCCAGCGACGCGAACGCGTCGGCAGCTAAAGCCAAGGCCAGAGGGAGCGCTGTTACGCAAATGGTGGCCTGCAGTACTTGCGGCCTTCATCTCCCTAAAGCTGACGCCTTGCTAGGCACGCGCGGGGTTTATTGTTGTGCGGGCCATCAGCGCCAGGCTGACGATTGAATTGACTGATCAGCGCATGACTGACGTGCTGGGATTAGCGCCTGAGCAAGCCGAACGGCGTGCCAAGAGCTGGAGCGCCGAACAAGAATATGCGTCCTTTGGCCGGCTGTGGCGCGCTTTTATGACGGCCCGCGTTTTGATTGCGGTAGTGCTGGTTGCGCTGCAAAGCCTGATTTACTATTTCGGTAATGCGCCAGATAAATGGCCCATCGTTACATGCGGCCTGTACCTGGTTGCCACGCTTGCTGTCAGGGTGCTTTCCAAGCCGCGGCCTCCCACTGGCGTTTTTGATGCGCAGTGGTTGCTAACTATTGGTGTCGACGTTTTAACCTTCACTGCACTGAACTTTTTGCAGTCAAGCAGCCTGTACTACACGCCACTGTTCGCGTTGCCCGTGCTATTGGCTTCTGTGTTGGGCCCTTTGTTGCTGGCACTCGGTACCGCAGCCAGCGTGACTATTTTTTTACTTGTCGACGCGTGGAGGCTTTCGTCTCAAGTGCTGGGCGATACATCGGGGCGGTTTTTACAAGCCGGTCTAAGCGGTTCCGGTTTTTTTGCGGTGGCGCTGCTGGCTAACCAGCTAGCTTTGCGCCTTGCAAGAGAAGAGCAATTGGCCAAGGCAAGTCAAGCCGTTGCTCGCACACAGACTGAAGTCAATGAGTTGATTGTGGAGACGCTAACTGACGGCGTTTTAGTGATTGACGCCAACGGCATAGTCCGATCGGCCAACCCGGTTGCCAGGCGACTGCTGACAACGCGCGAGGTTCCGCGGGTGGCCCCATTTGTTCTGGCCGTAGAGCCAGCATGGCAACCCCTGGTTGAAATCATGAGCAGAACCATGACGCACGGCCAGCAAGTTGAGGCAGAGGTTAACCTGATTCATGCGGGCAGCAATGCCAGACGGTTGCGCGTACGCACACGACTGGCAAACGCGCACGATAGTCGTGGCGGTGCGTTGTGCGTGATGTTTCTTGAGGATTTGCGTGAAGTGCAAGCCCGCGTGCGCGTTGAAAAAATGGCAGCAATGGGCCGAATGTCAGCTGCAGTGGCGCACGAAATCCGCAATCCACTGGCCGCAATTTCACAAGCTAATGCGTTGTTAGGCGAAGACTTGGTGGACAAGGGCCAACTGCGACTAACCGAGATGGTGCAGCAAAACGTGCACCGGCTGTCAAAAATAGTCGACGACATTCTCAATGTTTCGCGCGTGCAGGTAGTAAACCCGGAGCAAATGGCGCTTAGTGTTTTGCTGGATGCCGCCGCCGCCCGAATAACCAACGATTGGGTAAGCCAGACGGCTTCGTCTAATCTTGTTCACGTTTCTCTGGCCGCAGACAAAAGCGAGGTGATCTTTGACCCCGAGCATTTGCGGCGGGTGCTGATCAACCTTTTAGACAACGCGCTGCGTTACGTCAAACCGTCAGCGCAGGCCATTCAAATAGAAACTCGCCAGCCGCTAAACAGCCCCGCCCGATTGACGGTGTGGAGCAATGGCGAACCGATTGAGAAAACCGTTGAGGCGCATTTGTTCGAGCCTTTTTTTTCGTCCGAGAGCCGTTCAAGTGGCTTGGGGCTGTACATTTGCAGAGAGCTGTGCGAGCGATACGGCGCATTGATTGGCTACCAGCGCGCAGCGCGCCAGTCTGTTCAAGGGAACGAATTTTTTGTAATCTTTAAAACCGCAAGTTTGAAAGCCGTTGCCGCCGGGGGCAAGCCAGACGACTTGTTTTCCTAGACATCATGCCGATAAACGCCAGTACGACTTCGCTTCAACCCGCCCAGATATTGGTGATTGATGACGAGCCAGATTTGCGCACGCTGTACGAGCTGACGCTGCTGCGCGAGGGCTACAGAGTTGAAGCGGCCGGCGACTTGGCCCATGCGCGGCAGTTGCTGGAGACAAAAGGCTTTGATGCGGTAATTACAGACATGCAACTGCCAGATGGCCTCGGCCTGGAGTTGCTGCGCGAGCTGGTTGTGCAACAGCGAACGGAGCGCTGCGTGGTGATTACAGCGCATGGCTCTGCTGAAAACGCCGTTGAAGCGCTGAAAGCGGGCGCCTTCGACTATTTGACCAAGCCTGTTGACCTCAAGCAGTTCAGAAGCGTAGTAGCGTCGGCTGTGCAAGGCACCAGAACGCTGCAGAGCGACAACACGAAATTTATAACAGCGTCGGTACCCGCAGACACCCGTGATAGTCCCCGGTCCGATCCCACTCCGTCTCGCGTTGACCCTTCGGCGCTAGAGCGCTTGGTTGGTCAGTCAGCAAGTATGCAGTCGGTCAAAGCCAGAATCGTAAAGGTCGCCGGAAGCATGGCCCCGATTCTTATTCAAGGTGAATCTGGCACCGGAAAAGAGCTGGTGGCGCGGGCGGTTCATGCCTGCAGCCACCGCAGCAGCGGCCCCTTCGTAGCAGTTAACTGCGGTGCGATTCCCGAAAATCTGCTTGAAGCGGAATTCTTTGGCGCTCGTAAAGGTGCTTACACCGGTGCCAACCAAGACCGCGAAGGTTACTTTCAAGCCGCAAAGGGCGGGACCTTGTTTTTGGACGAGATTGGTGACTTGCCTTTGGCCATGCAATCAAAGTTGCTCAGGGCGATTCAGGAGCGAGCAGTCAGACCACTGGGTTCCTCGCAGGAGGAGCCGTCTGATGTAAGGGTAGTCAGCGCCTCCCACAAAGATCTTGCCAGTGCCGTGGCGACAAACGATTTCCGTCAGGACCTGTATTACCGGCTGAACGTCATCGTGGTCAAAATCCCGCCGCTGCGTGAGCGGCCTGAGGACTTGCCTGAATTGTGCGCGGCGCTGCTGATGCGGATTTGTCGAGAGTCCGGGTTTCGCGTCCCAGCCTTGGCCCCGGCAGTACTGTCACAACTAAGTGGATATGCATTTCACGGAAACGTGCGCGAGCTAGAAAACATATTGCATCGCGCCGTTGCGCTCAGCGACGGAGGTGAGCTGCACCTGGACGATCACGTGAGCAGTGCGGCGCTGGTGGTTGAGCCAGGCCGTGAGGTGATCACGGCCAGCGCTGAGCCGTTCGACATACCCGACAACTTGCAGAATTACCTCGACGAAAAAGAACGCGCCATACTGTGCAAGGTGCTCGATGAGTGCCGTTTTAACCGCACGGCGGCGGCGGCCAGATTGGGCTTGAGCTTAAGGCAGATCCGCTACCGAATTGCACGGTTGAACATTGCGATGCCTGATGGTGATGTATCGGCTGAAGCGTCTGATCAATATGTCTAAGCGCAGCGACGCCCCCGGCCTTTGGCAGCACGGCTGGTACCGCTTCGCTAAAGCGTCTGCGTCTCCCAATTTTGAGCCCAGGCCCGCCGATACAGCTATCGATCTGGTGGTTATTCATTCAATTAGCCTGCCGCCCGGTGAATTCGGAAATGGCAATGTTCAAAATCTGTTTGCCAACCAGCTCGATTGGGACGCGCATCCGTACTTCCAGACAATTCGCGGTTTAAAGGTATCCGCGCACTTTTTCATCACCCGAAGCGGCGAGCTTTGGCAGTTCGTAAGCTGCGACCACCGCGCGTGGCACGCAGGGCAGTCAAGCCATAACGGCCGCAGCGACTGCAATAACTTTTCGGTTGGGATCGAGTTGGAAGGCCTGGAAGGCGGACGCTTTGAGTTGCCCCAGTATGAGACTTTGAGCGCGCTGAGTGCGGCAATTGCCGCCAATTACCCGATTCGGTATTTCGCGGGTCACGAGCACGTTGCGGCCGGCCGCAAGTCAGACCCAGGCGCAGGTTTTGATTGGCGCTATCTTCAGCGCAGCATAGGTTTGAAGCCGGGCGCTTTGCCTTAAGGGCTGCCCAGCCCGATTCGACGCGCCTGGCCGAGCCAAAATGCTCTGCAATCGCCGCAAACGCTGAACTTATTCCGTGAGCCTCATCATCCGCAACGGTTGTAGGGCTGCTGCCGCTTGTTTGGTTGAAGGCGATCTCGGCCGCAACGGGCAGGCGCCTTTGCTCCCAAGGAATTCGTAAAAACACGTTTCGCTGCAAACAAGCGAAAAACACTACCGGTAGTGCTTGAATTCTTCAAATACCCTAGGTATAGTGTGTTGAGTGCCAAAAATAAAACCAAAGGCATTACATTTAGCTCAAGGTAAATCTGCGTAAAAAAGCGGCTTTTTAGATCGAGCCTTGGTGATTGCGAGATTCGAAGACGCAGCCAGTTCAGCTATTCGACGACGACCCGGCGACAAGAAGTTATTGAGAACTGAAAAGACAGACAACACAGTTAAAAAGCGAACTGCCTCAGATACAAGCACAAGCTGCCAGCAAAAAATTCAAGAAAAATTCAAGAAAAATTCAAGAGGAAATCGATGCAAACTGCACAACAAGTTAGCCCTTCAACCAGCTCGCCAAATCTCGCTTCAACCAGCGGCGGACAAAGCAGCCCCTCAAACCCAATCAACAGCTACCAAATTATCAGGCGCAACGGTGCGGTTGTACCGTTTGCTCCTAATAAAATAGCTGTTGCCATGATGAAAGCGTTTCTTGCTGTGCACGGCACGCAAGGCGCTGCCTCGGCCAGCGTTCGCCAAACGGTAGACGAGCTGACCCAAGCGGTCATGCGCGCCATGATGCGTTCCCGCCCCGGTGGCGGCACTTTCCACATTGAAGATGTACAAGACCAGGTAGAACTGGGCTTGATGCGCGGCGGGCACCATGAAATTGCACGCGCCTATGTGCTTTACCGGGAAAAGCGCACCCAAGAGCGCGCTCGTCAGCCACAGAACCAAGCACCTGCGGCCGCGACTCTGCATGTCATGGACGGCGGCAAAAAGGTCGCCCTGGATATTCGAAACCTTGAAGCGCTGATCCAAGCGTCCTGCGCCAAGCTGGGCGCCGACATCACGCCAGGCCCTATCGTGGCCGAAACAATGCGCAACCTGTACGACGGGGTACCGATTGATGAGGTGTACAAAGCGTCCATCTTGGCTGCCAGAACTTTGATTGAAAAAGATCCTGACTACACCTACGCGACCGCGCGCCTTTTGATGCACACCATTCGCCGTGAAGTGCTGGGCGAAGAAGTTACTCACGAAGAAATGAGTACTCGCTACGCTGAGTACTTTCCGGGTTTCATCGCAAAAGGGGTTCAAAACGAGCTGCTTGACGAGAAATTGCAGCAGTTCGATCTCGCGCGCTTGGGTGCCGCTCTTAAGCCAGAGCGCGACATGCAGTTCGATTACTTGGGACTGCAAACGCTGTTTGACAGGTACTTTCTGCACGTCCGAAAACAGCGCATCGAATTACCCCAAGCATTTTTTATGCGGGTGGCGATGGGTCTGTCGCTCAACGAAATCAATCGTGAAGAACGCGCCATTGAGTTTTACGAGCTGCTTTCATCGTTTGATTTCATGTCCAGCACGCCTACCCTCTTTAATGCGGGCACGCTTCGGTCACAGTTGTCGTCTTGCTACTTGACTACTGTCGCTGACGACCTTGGTGGCATTTACGACGCCATCAAAGAAAACGCATTGTTGTCCAAGTTCGCAGGTGGTTTAGGCAACGACTGGACGCCAGTTCGTGCCTTGGGCGCACACATCAAAGGCACTAACGGCGAGTCCCAAGGTGTTGTGCCATTCCTGAAGGTGGTCAACGATACCGCGGTAGCCGTGAACCAAGGCGGCAAGCGCAAAGGCGCCGTGTGTGCGTACCTTGAGACATGGCACCTGGACATTGAGGAGTTTTTGGAGTTGCGCAAAAATACCGGTGACGATCGTCGCCGCACCCATGACATGAACACCGCTAACTGGATTCCAGACCTGTTCATGCGCCGGGTCATGGAAAAGGGCAGCTGGACTCTGTTTTCCCCGTCCGATACGCCTGACCTGCATGACAAGTTTGGTAAGGAATTCGAGGCAATTTATACCGCTTATGAGGCTAAAGCAGAGCGCGGTGAAATCAAACCTTCCCGGAAGCTGCAGGCTACCGACATGTGGAGGAAGATGCTGTCGATGCTGTTTGAAACTGGCCACCCCTGGATCACTTTTAAAGACGTTTGCAATATTCGGTCGCCCCAGCAACACACGGGAGTAGTGCATTCTTCTAACTTGTGCACCGAAATCACACTCAACACCAGCGACACCGAAACGGCTGTTTGCAACTTGGGCTCGGTCAATTTGGTTCAACACTTAAAGGACGACTCAAATGGCGCCAAAGTGCTTGACCACGCCAAGTTGAAAAAGACCATCACTACCGCCATGCGCATGCTCGATAACGTGATCGACATCAATTACTACGCGGTTAAAAAAGCGCGTGACTCCAACATGCGCCACCGACCCGTAGGGCTGGGCATCATGGGTTTCCAGGATTGCTTGTACGAGCTGCGCGTGCCGTACGCGTCGCAAGAAGCGGTTGAGTTTGCAGACACTTCCATGGAAGCGGTTTGCTACCACGCCTACTGGGCGTCAACCGAGCTGGCCAAAGAGCGCGGCAAATATGCAACTTACAAAAACTCCCTTTGGGACAAAGGGATTTTGCCGTTAGATACGCTGGACCTGCTGGCACAAGAACGCGGAGGCTATGTAGAAGTTGACCGTTCGGTCACGCTCGATTGGGACGCTTTGCGCAATAAGATTGCTCTTGACGGAATGCGCAACTCCAACTGCGTCGCCATCGCCCCCACTGCCACTATCTCCAACATCATTGGTGTTGATGCTTGCATTGAACCGTGCTTTGGCAACCTGTCCGTCAAATCCAATTTGTCAGGCGAGTTCACGGTCATCAATCACTACCTCGTACGTGACCTGAAGCGTTTGGGTTTGTGGGACGACGTGATGGTGGTTGACCTCAAGCATTTCGACGGCTCCCTAAAGCCTATTGACCGTGTGCCGCAGGACATTAAGGCCCTGTACGCAACGGCCTTCGAAGTAGAAACCACGTGGATTGTTGAGGCAGCGTCACGCCGTCAAAAATGGATTGATCAGGCCCAGTCGCTGAACATTTACATGGCTGGTGCGTCAGGCAAGAAACTCGATGAGACCTACAAGCTGGCTTGGTTGCGCGGACTAAAGACAACCTATTACCTCCGCACGCAGAGCGCAACGCATGTTGAGAAATCAACAGTAGCGGCAGGCAAAATGAACTCGGTGGCTTCAAGCACGGCGACCGCGGCCAGTGCAGTCAGCGCCTTGGACGCAGCCGCAACTCCAGCGCAAATTCAATTGAGTTCATCGCCCGCGACGGACATTAAATTTTGTGCGATTGACGATCCGGGCTGCGAGGCTTGCCAGTAAACCCATCTGCATTTAAAAATTCGGTCTTATGAATCGATGTAATTGAGCAACACTAATTGGCTGTGAAATGCATGAAAACTTTTCATTCTTCTCTGCAGCTTTCATAATCACTATTGAACGGAATTAATCATGTTGACTTGGGACGAAGAAGTTAAACCATCATTGCAAAATTCTCTTGGCAGCGAGTTATTTAATACTCGCCTGGAAGAATCGACTCCACTGGTTGCCGACGCGATGGTTGCATCGCCATCCACTGGTGTGCGCATGCTGCACGACGGCCCGTTTTCACCAGCTGCAGTTGCTGCGCCGGTTATTTCAGTAGCTCCCTCACAGAGCACCGAAGCGCAAACCCAAGCGCCCGCAGCGGTGATGAAGCGCGTCAAAGCCTCAGACAAACGAATCATTAACGGGCAGACTGACGTTAATCAATTGGTGCCGTTCAAGTACAAGTGGGCATGGGAAAAATATTTGGCTACTTGCGCTAATCACTGGATGCCGCAAGAAGTCAACATGACGCGCGACATTGCTTTGTGGAAAGACCCGAACGGTTTGACCGAAGACGAGCGGCGCCTGGTTAAGCGCAACCTCGGCTTTTTTGTCACTGCCGATTCATTAGCTGCCAACAACATCGTGTTGGGTACCTACAGGCACATCACAGCCCCAGAGTGCCGGCAGTTTTTGCTTCGTCAGGCTTTTGAAGAAGCTATTCATACCCATGCCTACCAGTACATCACTGAATCCTTGGGTTTGGACGAGGCTGAGATTTTCAATGCCTACAACGAGGTCCAATCCATTAAGGATAAAGATCAGTTTTTGATTCCTTTCATTGAAGTTATATCGAACCCAAACTTCAAGACCGGCACCCACGAAGCTGACCAAACACTGCTCAAGTCATTGATTGTGTTTGCCTGCCTGATGGAAGGCCTGTTCTTTTACGTCGGCTTCACGCAAATTCTGGCGCTCGGTCGCCAAAACAAAATGACTGGTGCAGCTGAACAATACCAGTACATCTTGCGCGACGAGTCAATGCATTGCAACTTTGGTATTGACCTGATCAATCAGCTCAAGCTGGAAAACCCAGGGCTCTGGACAGCTGAGTTCAAAGCTGAAATCAAAGCTTTGTTCATGAAGGCAGTGGAGCTGGAGTACCGCTACGCCGAAGACACCATGCCGCGTGGCGTGTTGGGCTTGAATGCTTCTATGTTCAAAGGCTACTTGCGTTATATCGCGAACCGCCGCGCTACCCAAATTGGCTTGGAGACTTTGTTCCCAAATGAAGAAAATCCGTTTCCCTGGATGAGCGAAATGATTGACCTGAAAAAAGAGCGCAATTTTTTTGAAACCCGAGTGATTGAATACCAATCGGGTGGCGCTCTTTCTTGGGAATAATCAGTAGTCGTTCTGAATAAAACTAAAACTGCATGTTTTTTAGAATTGCAACACCCAACAGTTTGGCCGTAGAGTCAACGCTGGGTTTTGCTCCTGTGTTCGCGGTGCTGGGCCAGATTATTTCTCGGCCCAACACCTCGAATCGCTTTGCGTACTCCAAACGCAAAGCGCAATTTGCAACGTAAAAGGAGAAATCTATGGCAACTGCAAAAAAACCAGCGGCAAAAAAAGCTGCTCCAAAGAAGGCCCCGGCAAAAAAAGTAGCAGCGAAAAAAGCACCAGCGAAAAAAGCTGCTGCCAAAAAAGCGCCAGCTAAAAAAGCCCCGGCAAAAAAAGTAGCAGCGAAAAAAGCACCAGCGAAAAAAGCTGCTGCCAAAAAAGCGCCAGCTAAAAAAGCGCCAGCGAAAAAAGCTGCAGCTAAAAAAGCCCCGGCAAAAAAAGCCGCAGCTAAAAAAGCGCCAGCAAAGAAAGCCGCAGCAAAAAAGGTAGCGAAGAAACCCGCTGCCAAGAAAGCCGCGAAAAAACCTGCTGCCAAAAAAGCCGCGAAAAAACCCGCTGCCAAAGCACCCGCTGCACCGGCTGCCCCTGCGGCTCAGACAACTCTGAACCCGCAAGCCGCCTGGCCGTTTCCAACAGCCAGCAAGCCGTAAGCAGTAAGGTACTTCTGCTTAGAAGGCCCAGCATTAACAGTGCTGGGCTTTTTTTATGGGCGATCGTACTTGGTTTAAGCTATGAAAATAAGAGCTGCTCGCGCCCGTATTTGTTGGCTAAAAATCGAAAAATGCCAACAAATTTAACCTTGAATGGCCTCAAGAGTGTAATTTTGCCCACCCCTGAATGCGATTTTGTGAGCGCCCACGCGATTGCCCAGTTCTGCGCAGCGAACCAGCGTCCATCCCTTTTCCAGGCCAAAAAGTAAAGCCCCGCGAAATGCGTCACCGCAACCGGTGGGGTCAACGACTTCTACCGCCTTCACAGGTGCTACAGCGGTTTTTTCGCCGCTTACCCAGACTTCGCTGCCTTCAGCTCCCAAAGTCACGATCAAACCCTCGACTCGTCGTGACAATTCTGCGCAGGTAAGGCCGGTACGGTCACACAGCAGCTTGGCTTCGTAGTCATTCACCGCCACCCAAGTGGCCAGTTCTACAAAATGCAAAAGCTCAGCGGCGTCAAACAGGGCCAGGTTTTGTCCGGGATCAAACACAAATGGAATGCCCGCCGCCTTGAATTGTTCGGCATGTTGCAACATGCCATCCCGCCCGTCTGGAGCCACAATGCCAATATTGATATCGCTGCGCGCCGCAATCGTGGTGGTGTGCGATTGCATCATTGCACCGGGGTGAAAAGCGGCGATCTGGTTGGTGTCTTGGTCCGCCATGATCATTGCCTGGGCGGTGTAGCTGCCCTCTATTTCGCGAATGAACTCGGTGTTGATCCCCATCACGTTAAGTCGGTTCACGTACTCGGCCCCGTCGCTGCCTATCGTTCCCATCGGCAGCGGGTTGCCGCCCAGTTGTTTGAGGGCGTATGCGATGTTGCCCGCGCAGCCACCGTAATCGCGCCGCAGCGTAGGGACGATGAATGACAGGTTAAGGATGTGAATTTGATCAGGCAATATCCGGTCGGAAAATCGACCGTCGTAACTCATGATGGTGTCGATGGCGATAGAGCCACAAATTAAAGCAGGCATAGTTTTTAGTTAAGTGTTAAAAAAAGAACGGAAACAGAAACAGAAACAGAGACAGGAACAAGAAAAGAAGAACGAAGAACGGGCAAAGTCGGATCCGAGTCAGCTCGTAAACCTAGATCGCTTTGAGCCCTGTAAAACGCGGCAATGTCGCGGTAACGCCGCTGGAGTGCTCCCATGCTGATCAAGGGTAAAACGCCAGCAGGCGATAACCAGCAACGCGCGAGTTGGGCGAACCAACCCCGCGTGGTAAGGCGGAATTAGAGACGTCAAGCACGACTGAGCCCTGAAAATCTGCGCCGGCCGAAAGCAGCGCGGCACTTGCGCCAAATTGCGTGGGGGACAGCACGCGCCGAATCAAGGCTTGGTCTTGCGTATCAGTCAACGTCACTTCTAAAGACGGCATGGCCACTGCAACAGCCCCCAGGTTTTTAATGGAGAAGCTTAGCTTGTAGCTGTCTGCGCCTTGCTTGGTGAACGTGGAGCTGTCAATAACAACGGCGTCAATTTTTCTGAGCGGATTCAGCTCGCACCCTACATAGCCGCACAATGCCTGAAGAGCAGGTTTCAGCTGAGGCTCTAGCAATACCAGATGGTCTTTTTGCTGAAGCACTATCTGTAGCAACAGGCCGATCAGAAGCAGGGTAGCGACAGCGGTCAGCACCACCCTAACCCAGAGCTTTCCCCAAAACGCCTGACGTCGCGCGCGCTGCACAAACGACACGCCATCCGCTGCTGCGGCGCTTTCCTCAGCTTTAATTTCTTCGTTAAGCAACTTGTCTGGCGATTCCGCGAACGCCGCCTTGAGGGCGGGGGCAGCCGGTGCAGCCTGTGCAGCCGCTGCAGGGGGGAGCGACGGTGGCTCTTTCTCTTGCTGTTTTGCGGCGGTGGACGCTGTGACCGCCGCGCGCAGGGACTGTTCAAAATCGTCGTCTGAATCAGCCTCATCTGGTGGGCTGGCTGGGGCCGCGACCTCTGCACTAGACGAGGCATTGCTGGATTGCGTTGCATTAACGGCTTGGCTGTTGTGTGGCGCTTCTTGAAATTCTTGCGCGTCTTGGAGGTGCAGCGACGCATCAAACACATCAGAACATTGGCCGCAGCGAACCCAGCCTTGAGAGACTTTTAATTGGTCAGCTACGACGTTGAACATCGTGCCGCAAGCTGGGCAGCGAGTAATCATCATGAACCCGCGTATTGTAAGTGTGTGTAGCGCGTGCGGCGCTGGCTAACAACACGGTCAGCCATTGCGACTACAGCTTGGCCGTCATCAGCACCCAGCCGTCTTCGCTGTCTGCTACCTGCAGCGAGCACCAAGGGGCATAGGCGGTTTTAAGTTCATCTGCCTGGCGCTCCAAAATGCCGGCCAATATCAAATGGCCTCCTTTTGCTACGCGCCCGCACAGCAAGGGCGCCAGCACTTTAAGCGGCGTTGCCAGAATGTTGGCCAACACAGTTTGGTAAGCGCCTTCAGCCGTATCAGGTAACCCAGTACGGAGCTGCACCTGGTTGGCATCGGCGTTGGCGCGGGTGGACTCCACCGCTGCCGGATCAATATCCACCGCATCAATCTGCAACGCGCCAAACTTGGCAGCACCAATCGCCAAAATGCCTGACCCGCAGCCGTAGTCCAACACTCGACCAAACTGATCGGCTGCGGCCAGGTCATTGCCAGACAAATCGCCAGTGTTTTTTGTGGCCCCATGCTTTGCAATCCAGCGCAAACACATGCGGGTAGTGGGGTGGGTTCCGGTACCAAACGCCAAACCAGGGTCAAGGCGGATGACGCGCACGGCTTGCTCGGGTGGTTCATGCCAGGTTGGCACAATCCAAAAGTCAGCCGTAATTTCAACCGGCGCGAATTGCGACTGGGTCAGCCTTACCCAGTCTTGCTCGGGCACGGTGCGAATCGCCACCACGCTGCAGTCCGCAAAAAAATCTTGTGCTGCCAGCAGGTCAGCCGCTTCATGCGCCAACCCTTCGTCAGCAAACAGGGCCACCAAGCGGGAGCGTTGCCAGCCCGATTTGGGCGGCGGCATGCCGGGCTCACCGAAAAGCGCTTGCTCAGCCGGAGTGTGCGCATCGGCGTCTTCAAGCGATACGCTGAGCGCATCCAGCGCTTCAAGGGCGTCGCTGACGGGCTCAACGGCGCTTTCAGGTACCAGTACAACCAGCTCAAAAATACTCATGTGCAGCGATTTGTACGGTTAGCGAATGCGCTTGGAAAGCCATTCTTCAAGGTAATGAATATTGGTGCCGCCATCCATGAACTTGGCGTCTACCATCAGCTCGCGGTGCAGCGGAATGTTGGTGTTGATGCCTTCAACCACCGTCTCGGCCAGCGCAGTACGCATACGCGACAGCGCTTGCTCGCGAGTGTCGCCGTGCACGATGATTTTGCCAATCATGGAGTCGTAATTCGGCGGCACAAAATAGTTGGCATAAATATGTGAATCTACCCGCACGCCCGGCCCGCCCGGCGTGTGCCAAGTGGTGATGCGCCCTGGTGATGGCGTAAATTTGTAAGCGTCTTCAGCGTTGATCCGGCATTCAATCGAATGCCCTTTAATCTCAATTTGCCGCTGGGTAAACGGCAGCTTTTCGCCCGCTGCCACCATGATTTGCGTGCGCACAATGTCCACGCCCGTTACCCATTCAGTCACAGGGTGCTCCACTTGCACCCGCGTGTTCATTTCAATGAAGTAGAACTCGCCGTTTTCAAACAAAAACTCAAAGGTGCCGGCGCCGCGGTAGCCAATTTTTTTCACTGCAGTCACGCAGCGCTCACCAATTCGCTCGATCAACTTTCGAGGAATACCCGGCGCCGGTGCTTCTTCAATGACTTTTTGGTGACGCCGTTGCATAGAGCAGTCACGCTCGCCCAGCCACACCGCATTGCGGTGCTGGTCCGCCATGATTTGAATTTCAATGTGCCGGGGGTTCTGCAAGAATTTCTCCATGTAGACCTCCGGGTTACCGAAAGCTGCGGCCGCCTCTGCTTTGGTCGTTTGCACTGCGTGCAGCAACGCGGCTTCGGTGTGCACCACGCGCATGCCGCGCCCGCCGCCGCCGCCTGCCGCTTTGATGATTACCGGGTAGCCCACTTGCTTGGCGGTGCGCTTGATGATGGCTGCATCGTCTGGCAGGGCGCCTTCAGAGCCCGGCACACAGGGCACGCCGGTTTTGATCATGGTTTGCTTGGCCGAAACCTTGTCACCCATGATTCGAATAGATTCGGGCGTTGGCCCAATAAACTTGAAGCCGCTTTTTTCAACTCGCTCAGCAAAGTCGGCGTTTTCGCTTAAAAAACCGTAGCCGGGGTGAATCGCCTCGGCGTCAGTGACTTCCGCCGCAGAAATAATCGCCGGCATATTCAAGTAGCTGTCTTTGGATGGCGCGGGGCCAATGCAAACTGATTCATCGGCCAGCTTGATGTATTTGGCGTCCCGGTCTGCTTCAGAATAAACCATCACGGCTTTGATGCCGAGTTCACGGCAAGCGCGCTGAATGCGCAAAGCGATCTCGCCGCGATTGGCGATCAGTATTTTTTTAAACATGCCGCCTCGCTATCAGTCGATCAAATACAAAGGCTGCCCGTACTCCACTGCTTGGCCGTTTTCACACAAAATTTTGCTGATCGTGCCTGACTTGTCCGCCTCAATCTCGTTCAAAATTTTCATTGCCTCAATGATGCAAATGGTCTCGCCTTCTTTCACTACGCTGCCCACTTCTACAAACGGCTTGGCGCCAGGGCTGGCAGACCGATAGAAAGTGCCAACCATGGGCGATTTCACTGAATGGCTGGTTGATTCCACCGGTAAAGCCTCTGGCGTCAGCGCCGCGGCTACAGGTGCTGCCGCCATTGCTGGGGCTGCCATCATCATGGCGGGCTGCTGCATTACCAACGGCGCGCCGCTGGATTTAACGATGCGAACCTTGCCTTCAGCTTCAGTGATTTCGAGTTCAGACACATTAGAGTCTGACACCAGGTCAATCAGTGTTTTGAGTTTTCTCAGGTCCATGCAGTAGTCTCCAGCTGTTTGCAGATGATTGTCGACTGTGTCGGCAATTTGGCATCTTTGGGTGCTTACTTTTTGCTTTTGCGCTTTAAAGCCGTCAAAAGCCGATAACTTTTTTGGGTTTGTGAAGCCCCGAAACGTTGATGCGCAGAGTGTACTCGACGTAGAAACGGATTGAATCACAAAAGACAAGTTGATTCAGGCGATGTTGAGGCCGGTTTAACCGAAATTAGCTACTTTTAGCTATTAATGCAGCGAGTTATCGAAAAAATGCAATTCTTATTGGCAACCCGCCGTTATTTCAGCTTTGCCCAGGCGGCCAGGTCATCTTTCGAGACTTTACCCGTCTTGCGCACCAGCAAGTCGCCAGACGCACCCAGCACCACCGTAAACGGCAAACCGCCTGCAATGTTGCCCAGCGTTTTGCTCAGTTCGGTTCCGTCAAGCCCCGCCATGCCGACTGCATAACTCAATGGCCGGGTTTGCAGCCACCTGCGCACCATGCTGGGTTGGTCTACTGCCAAGCCCAGCACCTGCCAGCCCTTGGCTTTTTGCTCTTGGTAAAAGGCGTCAAGCAGCGGCAACTCTTCAACGCAGGGCGGGCACCAGGTTGCCCAAAAATTAAGCAACAACGGTTTACCCCGAAAGCTGCTCATGGCTTGCGGCTTGCCGTCTGGTGTGTCAAAGCTCATCGCCCACAGTGCGTCGGTGGCGGCTTTGCTTTGTGGGTTGGAAAGCGTCGCGGGTTCGTACTTCAGCCAAGCCGCGCCAACGCCTGCCAGCGCGGCAGCGGCGCCAGAACCGATGTAAAGCAGGTTTCGGCGGTTCATGGCGCGGGGGCTTTTGCGTTAAGTGAATTCATAACCGTGAATTTTTGCACAGCCGCCATATCGCCGCGCGGCTTGCGGCCCTTGTCGTCAGGCTTGAGTGCACCGCGCAGGTCGTCATGGTCGTACACCATGAAGTGCACACCTATGTTTTCGTTCAAAGGTTTGCACAGGCTGCTCAAGCTCAGCGCCTCGACTTTGCCGCCAGTAAAGCCGGTCACGGTGCGCGGCTCGTAGTCAACGTTGTGCTCAATCAGTGCAATTTCTGCTGATTTGGAGTCATCGCAAAAAAGTTGAATGTAAATATCCGACAGCCGCGTAGCCGTGCCATGCCACACCGCCCCAGCCAAATGCGGCCTGAAATCCGCCATGCGCTGCATCCAGACCAAAGCCAGCTCCCGCAGCGCCGCCAGTTCAGTCGGTTGCGTGTCAGCGCAAAACACCGCGATGTACTCAATCACCGCGTCTTCAATTTCCGCGTTGTCAGGCAGCGCAGTTCGGGCCGGCAAGCCCATCTGCTTGACGGCACGCCGCTTGGCCGGGCCGTATTCAAGGCCTTCTTCCACCACCAGGGCGGCGGCAGTGGCGGCTATTTCGGATTGGAGGGTGGTCATGAAAACACTGGCGAAAAAGGCAACTTATGAAGTTTAGGCCAAGCGTGCAAACCTGCGTTTGACTCCTAGAATACCTCGATGCACATACACATACTCGGAATTTGCGGCACGTTCATGGGCGGCCTGGCTGCTCTGGCTGTGGAGGCGGGGCACAAAGTGACGGGCTGCGACACGGGCGTGTACCCACCGATGAGCGACCAACTGCGCGCTTTGGGAATTGAGCTGATTGAAGGCTATGGCGCGGACCAGCTGGCCTACAAACCCGATGTGTTTGTGGTGGGCAATGTGGTGTCGCGAGCCCACGTTGATGGCAAACCAAAGCAATTTCCCGACGGGCCGCCCCTAGGG
>JANOWB010000282.1:0-4209 GCA_031417695.1 Polaromonas sp. | reverse complement strand
ATCGGCTTGTTCAGATCTGACGGCAGAGGCGTGTTAATCAAAAGGTGGTGGTGGCCAGTAGACGGCAAATCAACTCCTGCTGGTGCTATGCCGATGCGAGTAAGGCCAAACAACACGCGAAACGGCGAGCGCACCTTGTCGCCCTCTTTCACGTTAACAAAGTAAACTTCTGGTGCCAAACCAGCAGGGGGAATCAATAATTTATCAACGCTTGTCTGGGCTATCGCTGATGAGGTGTGGAGCGCTAAAAGTGCGCATCCGATCACGATAAAACTTTTCATTTGATGCAACCTGGTGTTACTAAAAGCTTCGGATGATAGTCTGGCTTTAGTAAAAATTCTTACACCTAAGGATTGGGGCCACAGTGATTCGGGTCATCTCTTTCGTACGCTAGCTGGGTCACCAAAAGGGAACGAAAAAGGTCAGTTTAGCGCCGACTTGAAAATCAAGCGCGAAAACAGTGGCAATTACTAAAACATTGGATCAGACTCTAACTAAGCCAAATTCAAGCACCAATAAGATCTTTAGACCAATAGATACGGGCGCGAGCAGCTACTGAATACATAGCGTTTTAAAGCAAACTGGCACCACCCTAACCTCAAGCCCCGCGCCGCGCCAGCACCGCTTTAGACAACACCTCCAGCGCAGTCAGAGAATCGTCCCAAGACAAACAAGCGTCGGTGATGCTTTTGCCGTATTCGAGCTTACTGGCGTCGTCTTTGCCGGGGGTGAATTTTTGTGCACCGGGATTGAGGTGGCTTTCTACCATCAGGCCGAAGACTTGTTTGGAGCCGCCGCTGACTTGCGCTGCTATGTCGCGCGCTACGTCCAGCTGCTTTTCGTGTTGCTTGGAGCTGTTGGCGTGGCTGCAGTCGACCATCAAAGTTGCTGGCAATTTAGCGGCGGTGAGTTCGTTGCAGGCAGCTGTGACGCTGGCTGCGTCGTAGTTCGGCGCTTTGCCGCCACGCAAAATCACGTGGCAGTCGGGGTTACCGTTGGTTTGCACTACCGCCACCTGGCCATTTTTGTGGACCGACAAAAAGTGATGGCCGCGCGCTGCGGCTTGAATCGCGTCGGTGGCGATGCGGATGTTGCCGTCGGTGCCGTTTTTAAAGCCGATGGGTGCTGACAGACCCGACGCCAGTTCACGGTGCACCTGGCTTTCAGTGGTGCGTGCGCCAATCGCGCCCCAGGCAATCAAGTCGCCAATGTATTGCGGTGAGATCACGTCTAAAAACTCGCTGCCAGCAGGCAAGCCCAGGCGGTTGATGTCAATCAGCAACTGGCGGGCAATGCGCAAGCCTTCGTCGATGCGAAAGGTTTCGTCGAGGTACGGGTCGTTGATCAGGCCCTTCCAGCCGACGGTGGTGCGGGGCTTTTCAAAGTACACGCGCATCACGATTTCTAGCGTGCCGGCGTACTTTTTGCGCTGTTCTACCAGGCGCCTGGCGTATTCAAGTGCTGCGGCCGGGTCGTGAATTGAGCAGGGGCCCATCACCACCAGCAGGCGGTCGTCTGTGCCGGCGATGATGTTGTGAATGCTTTTACGGGTACTGGTGATCAGCGATTCAACGGGTGTGCCTTGAATCGGGAAGAAGCGAATCAAATGCTCGGGCGGTGGTAACACGGTGATATCCTTGATGCGTTCGTCGTCGGTCTGGCTGGTTTTGTCGACGGGCGCATACCAGGTGGGGGTGGCTGAGTTTGGCATCACAGGTTTCCTTCTTAAAACTAAAACTAAAACTAAAACTAAAACTAAAACTAATCAAGATGAGAAAGCAAAAAAAAACCGCCGGGTGTCCGGCGGTTTTAAAAATTCTGGAAGCTTTTTAGAAGTTACGCAAAATTCTCTCTACCGCCAAAGGCGCTTGAGAACCAGAAGTAACCAAAGTAAAAAGCTGCTTGATGCATGACTAGAAATGTAGCACAGGTTAAAAAGTGACTTTGATCAAGCCGTACCGCCAACAGTCAATCCATCAATCCGCAGCGTCGGCTGGCCCACGCCCACCGGCACGCTTTGGCCTTCTTTGCCGCAGGTGCCGACGCCGCTGTCAAGCGCCATGTCGTTAGCGATCATGCTGACTTTTGTCAAGCATTGCGGACCGCTGCCGACAATCGTTGCGCCTTTGACCGGGTACAAAATTTTGCCGTTTTCAACCCAATAGGCTTCGCTGGCTGAAAACACAAACTTGCCTGAAGTAATGTCGACCTGGCCGCCGGCAAAGTTGGTGGCGTACAGCCCTTTTTTGATGCTGGCAACGATTTCTTTCGGGTCTTTGTCGCCACCCAGCATGTAGGTGTTGGTCATGCGCGGCATGGGCGTGTGGGCGTAGCTTTCGCGGCGGCCGTTGCCTGTGGGTTTGACATTCATCAGGCGCGCATTCAGTGAATCTTGAATGTAGCCTTTCAAAATGCCGTCTTCAATCAGCACATTGCGTTGGCTAGCGTTGCCTTCGTCGTCTACGTTCAATGAACCGCGACGGTCAGCAATCGTGCCGTCGTCCAGTACCGTCACGCCTTTGGCGGCAACGCGCTGGCCGATTTTGCCGGCGAATGCGCTCGAGCCCTTGCGGTTGAAGTCGCCCTCCAGCCCGTGGCCAATGGCTTCGTGCAGCAAAATGCCGGGCCAGCCAGAGCCTAAAACCACCGTCATTTCGCCAGCCGGTGCGGGGCGTGCTTCAAGATTGGTCAGTGCCGCTTTTACTGCGTCGTCAACATACTGGCCGATTTGCGCATCGTCAAAATAAGCCAAGCCAAACCGGCCACCGCCGCCGCCTGAACCCATTTCACGCCTGACCACACCGCCCACTTTTTTCTCGGCAAACACCGTCACTGACAAGCGCACCAGCGGGCGTACGTCAGCAGCCAAAGTGCCGTCTGCGCGCGCCACCATCACCACGTCGTATTCGCTGGCCAAGCCGGCCATCACTTGCACAATTCGTGGGTCTTTGGCTTTGGCCAGTTTTTCAACCTTTTCAAGCAGCTTGACTTTGGCCGTGCTGCCCAGCGTGGCAATCGGGTCAAGGTCAGCGTACAGCGAGCGGCTGTTGGCAATTTTGCGAGCAGGTGCTTTTACCTTGGCCGATTTGCCTGCACCTGAAATGCTGCGTACGGTGCGGGCCGCGTCGAGCAACGATGCTTCAGAGATGTCGTCAGAATACGCAAATGCGGTTTTTTCGCCGCTGACGGCGCGCACGCCCACGCCTTGGTCAATGCTGAAGGAGCCAGTTTTAACAATGCCTTCTTCCAGGCTCCAGCCTTCGCTGCGGGTGTATTGAAAATACAAGTCGGCGTCGTCAGCACCTTGCGACGTGATCTCGGCCAGTGCCCGGCCCAAATGTGCTTCGGTCAGCCCAAACGGCGCCAGCAGCAAACTTTTGGCGATTTCAAGCCGGCCCGCGGTTGATTCGGCATTTGGCCGCGCTGTAGACGATTGGATGGACAGATTGAGAGCAGAGGCAGTAGAGCGGAGGGTAGTCATGCCTGTATTGTAAGCAGCCACCGGTTTTTGAATGCACTGCGCCGTGCTTGTCCTACGCAAGCCAACGACGAAGCCTTTATGCACGAATCTTAAAAATCCAATACAGTTCAACCTAGGGTTTTTACTTATTAGCTAGGCGATGCTGGCACTATTAATGAGATTGAACCTTTCAATTGGCACTCGATCAGAGGGAGTGCTAACATTTAGCGCTTACAGAAGGAGTTTTGCTGTGTCTTATGCTCTTGCTACCCCGAATTTAATGGCCAGTGGCTCAGTTGCCGCCGCCAACCCGTGGTCAATGTTGCCTCCGTTAGGGAACCTCGACGCGTATATTTCTGCGGTTAACCGCTTGCCCATGCTCACGTTAGAGCAGGAACAAGCGTTTGCCCGAGAACTGCGCGAAACCAATAATCTTGAGTCGGCAGAGAAGTTAGTGCTCTCTCACTTGCGTTTGGTAGTGTCTACCTCGCGCAAGTATTTGGGCTACGGCTTGCCGCACGGTGATTTGATTCAAGAAGGCAATATCGGCCTGATGAAAGCCGTGAAGCGGTTTGACCCCGACCAAGGCGTGCGCCTGGTCAGCTACGCGCTGCACTGGATCAAAGCTGAAATGCACGAGTACATTTTGAAGAACTGGCGCATGGTGAAGGTTGCCACGACCAAAGCGCAGCGCAAGCTGTTTTTTAACTTGCGCTCGATGAAGCAAGGCTTCAAAGACGACGCCAACG
>JANOWB010000281.1:0-4144 GCA_031417695.1 Polaromonas sp. | reverse complement strand
TGCAGACGCCAGCCCGGCGCACATCACCACTTGGTCAAACTGCCGGGGCGTACTTTCACCCGCTATTAAAATACTAGCTGCTTGCGCCAGATTTAATTGGGCTACAGCCGTATTAAACTCAAAATTAACGCCTAAACCACGCGCCACATCCTTGAGCAGCAAGGCAAACTGGCGGCAGTTCGCCACTTCATCGTTCGGCAGGTGAATACCGCCGAAAAATTCAGTGTCAGGGTTCAAGGCGGGCTCCAGCTTGCGAGCGCCTCCGGCATTGATTTCGCTAAAAAGCACGCCCGCCTCACGCAGCACCTGCAAGCCGGGCTGCACCAGTCGGTTGTCTTTTTCGCTGCGCAGCAGCACGGTGTAGCCTTCGGCGCGGTCGTAGTCCAACTGCAGGTCGGCAGTAATCTGGTGCAAACGCTCCCGGCTGTAAAAAGCCAGGCGTTGCAAGCGTGCGCGATTGGCAAGGTAAATCTCTAGTTTGCAGGCACGCCACCATTTCCACATCCACGCCAAGTCAGCGCCTGAAATTGGCAAACTGAGCTTGACCGCCGAGTGTCGGCTGAGTAAATTGCCCAGCACCTTGCCCGGCATGCCCGGGGCAGCCCAAGGCGTGACCGAGCCCGGTGCCACGACGCCGGCGTTGGCAAAACTGGCTTCTTCGGCGGCGGCGCCCCGGCGTTCGAATACCGTGACGTCATGGCCATCAATAGCCAGCTCGTAAGCCGTGGTGATGCCAATAATGCCCGCACCAATAACGGCAACTTTCATGCGGTTTGGTTTCGGTGAAAAACGGGAAATATGGCCAAATGCATGCTTTTTTCAGCTTTTTTAGGTATCAAATAGGGCTGTAGCCCAATAAATTCGGGCGCGAGCAGCTATTTTTTATATAGTATTTGCGTGGCTATTTTTGGCTGATTGTTGCAGCGTCTTTGCCCGTTTAAGCCCGGTCAAAGCAGACGAAAAAAACTTCGCGTAGCAAATAACACTTAAGCTTGCTGGTATGTTAACCACCGTCAAGCGGCGCGGAGGTAAGTCACTGACTCTAAAAAGCGCATGACCGAGACGCGCCGTCTTGGCGCTCACCACGCAAGCCAAACCGCTTGGCGTTAAGTTGCTTGGCAGGAGAGATTTGGACAAGCTTGCCTCTTGTCGTGCTACACTCGACAGGCTTTGCGGCAGGCGTATTGCCCAATCTGCAGAGTAAATCGCAAATCAGTTCACCAAGGTGTTGCCAGCGGAATTCTTCTGGCGATAAGCACTGATTTTAGACATAACCTTTTGGAGTATTTACATGTCAACCACCATGCGCGAAATGCTGGAAGCCGGCGTCCACTTTGGACATCAAACCCGCTTTTGGGACCCAAAAATGGCACCGTACATTTTTGGCCACCGCAACCGTATTCACATCATTAACCTGGAAAAGTCGTTGCCGATGTACAACGACGCGATGAAATTCGCCAAGCAGTTGTCGGCTAACCGCGGCACCATTTTGATGGTCGGCACCAAGCGCCAAGCCCGCGAAACTGTCGCCATGGAAGCCAAGCGCGCCGGCGTGCCGTTTGTTGACCAGCGCTGGTTGGGCGGCATGTTGACAAACTTTAAAACCGTCAAAACATCGATCAAGCGCCTGAAGGAAATGAAAGCCCAGCAAGAAGCTGGCCTCGATACCATCAGCAAAAAAGAGCAACTCACTTTCAAGCGTGAAATCGAAAAGCTCGAAAAAGACATTGGCGGCATTCAAGACATGGCCGCGTTGCCAGACGCTATTTTCGTGATTGACGTGGGTTTCCACACAATCGCGATTCTGGAAGCCAAAAAGCTCGGCATTCCATTGATTGGTGTGGTCGATTCGAACCACTCACCTATCGGTATTGATTACGTGATTCCGGGTAACGATGACTCATCTAAAGCCGTGGCGCTGTACGCACGCGGCATTGCTGACGCCATCATTGAAGGCCGTGCCAATGCGACACAAGAGGTTGTCAAAATGGTTCAGCCCGAAAGCTCTGACGAATTCGTGGAAGTGCAAAACGCCGCGTAGGCCCCTTGGCGTAGGACGCTACTAGCGAAAAAGGGGCTCAGGTAGCCCCTTTTTCACAAGTGAAACAGAATAAATACAGCTGACTGCGGCCTTTGACCTCCCCTTCAGCTATCCGTACAACCGTTCAAATTGAAACCTTAAAGAGACTCAAAAATGGCAATTACAGCAAGCATGGTCGCCGAGTTGCGCGCCAAAACCGATGCCCCCATGATGGAGTGCAAAAAAGCCCTGACCGAAGCCGACGGCAACTTTGAAAAAGCCGAAGAAATTCTGCGCGTCAAGCTCGGCAACAAGGCGGGCAAAGCATCGTCCCGCGTTACCGCTGAGGGCGTTGTCGCTCACCACAGTGCTGACGGCGTCAGTGCGTTAGTTGAAATTAACTGCGAAACCGACTTTGTCACTAAAAACGACAGCTTTTTGGCCTTTACCAACGGCGTTGCCAGCGGTATCGCGCTTCATAACCCGGCAGATATGGCCGCCATTGGCGCCATGCCAATGAGTCTGGACGGCTTTGGCCCGACGGTAGAAGACGTTCGCAAAGGCTTGATTGGCAAAATCGGCGAGAACATGTCGGTGCGCCGTTTTAAAAGGTTCGCTGCTGGCAAGTCAGCGGCTTATCTACATGGCACGCGCATTGGCGTGGTAGTTGAGTTCGAAGGCGACGAGTCCGCTGCCAAAGACGTTGCCATGCACGTCGCCGCCATGAAGCCGGTGTCGTTGTCTAGCGATCAGGTGCCCGCTGAGCTGGTCGCGCGCGAGCGCTCAGTCGCAGCCGCCAAAGCTGCAGAAGACGCAGCCGTGGCTACTGCGGCTGGCAAGCCCGTTCAGTCAGCTGAAATTGTTGCCAAGCGTATCGACGGCGGCGTTCAAAAATACCTCAAAGAGGTCAGCTTGTTTAACCAGTCGTTTGTTAAAAACGACAAACAAACGGTTGAGCAAATGCTTAAGGAAAAAGCCACTACTGTTAAAGCGTTCACCCTTTACGTGGTGGGCGAGGGCATTGAAAAGAAGGTCGACGACTTTGCAGCAGAAGTGGCTGCTCAAATCGCAGCTGCTAAAGCGGGCTAAGTGCAACCGGGGCGATGCGCCTGCCCGGCGCTCGCACGGCGCACGCACTGTAAGCCACCGAAATCGAGCCCTGGTCGGGCCTTTAAACTTATGTTAATTTCAACCTAAAAGAAAGCCTTTCATGCCAGCCTACAAGCGAATCTTGTTAAAACTGTCAGGTGAGGCTTTAATGGGCGATGACGCCTTCGGCATCAACCGCGCCACCATTGTGCGCATGGTCGAAGAAATCGCCGAAATCACGCGTATGGGCGTGCAGGTAGCCGTCGTTATTGGCGGCGGCAATATTTTTCGCGGTGTGGCGGGTGGCACGGTCGGTATGGACCGCGCCACCGCCGACAACATGGGTATGCTGGCTACAGTCATGAATGCCCTGGCGCTGGGCGACACCATGGACAAGGCTGGCCTGACTGCCCGGGTCATGTCGGCAATTGCCATTGAGCGAGTGGTTGAGCCCTATGTGAGGCCCAAAGCGCTTCAGTATCTGGAAGAAGGCAAAGTCGTTATTTTTGCAGCGGGCACGGGCAATCCGTTTTTTACAACCGACACCGCCGCAGCACTGCGAGGCGCTGAAATGGGTGCTGAAATTGTGCTCAAAGCCACCAAAGTAGACGGCGTGTATTCGGCCGACCCGAAAAAAGACCCCAATGCCACGCGCTACACCAGCATCACGTTTGATGAGGCAATGGGCAAAAACCTCGAGGTCATGGACGCGACCGCCTTTGCGCTGTGCCGCGACCAAAAGTTGCCGCTGAAGGTATTTAGCATTTTTAAACTAGGCGCACTCAAGCGCGTTGTGATGGGCGAAGACGAAGGCACATTGGTGCATGTGTAAGCAAGCCTTGATCGTCGGGTCAACAAACCTCTAAACTATCAAACGGTGACTGGCCAAGCCAGGGCCAGTACAGACATTCGGAGATTTATTCATGAGCATCGCTGAGATCAAACAGACTGCAGAGCAAAAAATGCAGCAGTCGCTGGAATCGTTCAAAAGCAGTTTGACCAAAATCCGCACCGGCCGCGCTAACCCGGGCCTGC
>JANOWB010000280.1:0-21065 GCA_031417695.1 Polaromonas sp. | reverse complement strand
TTGACTTTGAGTTGGGCACCAAGCTCACTGGCTCACGCTTTACCGTTCTGAAAGGCTCGTTGGCGCGTTTGCACCGGGCTTTAGCCGCCTTCATGCTGGACGTGCAAACGCAAGAGCACGGCTATACCGAGTGCTACGTGCCGTACATCGTGAACGGTGACTCATTGCGCGGCACCGGGCAGTTGCCCAAGTTTGAAGAAGATTTGTTTGCCGCTAAAAAAGGTGGGCAAGAAGGCGGAAATGACGAGGCAAAGGAAATCACCGCGCTGTATTTGATTCCAACGTCTGAAGTGCCTCTGACCAACTTCGTGCGCGACGTGATCACGCCTGAGGCTGACTTGCCTCTGAGATTCACCGCGCACACGCCGTGTTTCAGGTCAGAAGCCGGCAGCTATGGCCGAGACACGCGGGGCATGATTCGCCAGCACCAGTTTGACAAGGTCGAAATGGTGCAAATCGTGCACCCCGAAAAAAGCTACGAAGCGCTAGAGGCCATGACAGGCCACGCTGAAGCCATTTTGCAAAAGCTGGGCTTGCCCTACCGCGTAATGTTGCTGTGCACCGGCGACATGGGGTTTGGCGCCACCAAAACCTATGATCTTGAAGTGTGGCTGCCCGCGCAGAATACCTATCGCGAGATCAGCTCCGTATCCAACTGCGAAGCCTTTCAGGCACGCCGCCTGCAGGCGCGATTTAAAAATGCGCAGGGTAAAAACGAGTTTGTGCACACGCTGAATGGCTCCGGCTTGGCCGTTGGCCGCACGCTGGTGGCCATACTTGAGAACTACCAGCGCGAAGAGGGCGGCATTGACGTTCCGGCGGTATTGCAGCCTTACATGGGCGGTTTA
This sequence comes from Polaromonas sp., assembly GCA_031417695.1. Taxonomy (GTDB): domain Bacteria; phylum Pseudomonadota; class Gammaproteobacteria; order Burkholderiales; family Burkholderiaceae_C; genus Polaromonas. Next base: position 20,217 of record JANOWB010000280.1, on the reverse strand, counting down.
AAGCAGCTGGGCTGATAGAATTGAGGCAAGTGGAGAGGTGGCAGAGTGGCCGAATGTACCTGATTCGAAATCAGGCGTAGCGCAAGTTACCGTGGGTTCGAATCCCACCCTCTCCGCCAAAAGCAGAAAACCCATGTAAATCAATGACTTACGTGGGTTTTTTCGTTGAGGGCAGTAGCAAATCTGGTAGCAATTCATGCTCGGTTTGCCCATCTATGTCGTTGGCTCCATCTACTACCTGCACACCCGCATCGAGGGCAAGCAAATAAAGCGCTCGTTGGGAACAAGCTACAAGCGCGTGGCTATCATCAGAGCCATCACGATGTTGGACAGCTTGATGCGAAAAGAACTCCCACAGAAGTACGAACTAGACGTAAGCAAAGGCATTTTCAAAGCGGATGGTCCAGACGACCACGCCCGACTAATGCAGGCAATTGAAGCTTTGAAGACGATGCAACCGGGGTTGCCGCTGGCTGCGCCCCCCGCACCCCCTGCCCAGCCGCCCGACGACCCCACAGCCTTGAAGCTGGGCGAGTTGGTAGAAAAATACCTCTTGCTTCGAAAAGTGAAGCAGGCCACGGTGAGGTCATATCGCACCGCCGCCGATGAGCTTGCCGCCTTTCTTCGGAACCCCCGCATAACGAGAATCACCGCGAGCGACATCACGCGCTTCCAAGAGCATCTGGCCGCCAAGGGCAACAACATCCGCACCATCGACAACAAAACCGGTGCCGTCCGTGCACTTCTCGGTTTTGCGAAGAAGCAGGGTTACATGCGCCAAGACAATCCCGCCGCAGGCCGTGGCCTCATGTCAAAAAAGCAGAAGACACAGGGCGGGTGGGCTACTTTTGAACAAGTCGAAATCGAGGCATTGCTCACCAGCAGCTTTTTCCTTGAACGGCATACGGAGGGTGCCGATTACGCCATGGCGGTGCTGATTGGCTTATTTACGGCGTGCCGTGTGGGCGAAATCACTTCGCTAAAAAAAGACCAGTTCAAGCGCAACCGGAAGGACGTCCCGTTCATCATCATTCGCGATAGCAAGACGGCGGCGGGTGTTCGCGAGGTGCCACTGCACCCCTATATCTTTGCACGCATAGCACCCAAGCTGGATGCGCTTAAAGGCCCTACGAGCAAGCTTTTTGGCTACAAGGAGCGCGACGACAAGGGCTCAGGCAATGCAGCGGGCAAGATGCTCAAACAAAACTTAATAGCCGCACGTATTGACCGCCCCAAGCTCGTTTTTCACAGCTTACGTAAGTACACCAATAACGAGCTGATGCAATTGGGGGTCAGCTTGGAACATCGGTGTCAATTCGCGGGGCATGAAATCGACAATGTGAATGTGCAGACGTACACAAAAACTATCGGCGTAGATGAACTTGCGGCGGCAATTTTTCCAGCTTTGAACAGCATCGCCGAGACGGTCGAAAAAGCCATCAACCCGATGGCAGGCATCAATATTGGGGACTTCATCGACCCCGAGACGTTGATGTAATTACATGCCGAAATTCGGGTCGATGCTGGTCGGCTGTGGCTGTTGAATCGGCGCAAAAACGCGACCCGCCTTCTTGGCCTGTGGGCTTTCCCAAACCGCTGTCTCACCATCGCCGAGGCCTGTAAACCCGCTTATGGTCAGTGCGATGGCTTCGCCAACAAGCGGGTCTGCTTTTAAGAGGTTCAGCAACTTCGCGGCCATCGGGTTCTTGTCCACGAATTCGAACATCGCCACCAGCTCTGGCTTGCGTACAAGTCGGCGCACATCCTCAACCGCACCCAGCCCGGCCATGGCTTCCCGCAGCTTGTCTGCTTCCTGGTCGCGGGCTTCTGCCGCCATATCGGCTTGGGCTTTGGCCTCTCGTGCCAACTCTTGAGCTCGCTCCAACAGGCGGGCTTGTTTAGACAGCGCCAAGGCCCTGCGCTCTGCGTCCGACTCAATACGAGCGGCAGCGGCGCGGCTTTCACGGGCCATGGCCCATTCAGCATCCACGGCAGCGCGGTCCAGCCGTACTTTTTGGCGCTGTTGATCGAGTTCCGCCCATTCCTTGGTCATGCTCTCGTGAGTACGCAAAAGCTCTTGACGGTTTAACTCTGCATCGTCAAGCGCTGACGTTGCTAACTGCTGAACGCGTTCCGCGTCGCGTCGTAAATTGGCGGCGTGCTTTGCTTCACTGGCTGCTGTCGTCAGTAGGTCAACGGCTGCAACCTGGGTGGCGTCTGCATCGCGCTTTTTCTCGGTCCAGTACTGGGCGATGGGCACATGTTCGCGCTGGGTTTCAGCTTTTGACTTGCCCCGTTTCAAGTCGTGGCCTTTGGCTTGAACGAATTGTGCAAAGTCGTCCTGCCATTGAATCATCCGCTCGCTGCCGCCTGTGAAGTGCGAGGCGTTTAACGTGGTGATTTCACGGGTTTGTAACTTGGTCGTCCGAGTCGACGTTTCAAGAGGTACGCAAACGATGTGGACGTGGGGACTTTGCTCGTCAAAGTGGAGGTACGCCGCAACAACGTTGTCTGCGCCGAATTTCTCTTTTGCGAATTCAACGCATTCGAGCAGATATGCTTTTTGTTCTTCGTACGACTTTTCAGCGAAGAACTCGGGCGATGCTGTGGCGACAAGCTCAACGACCCGATTCGCATCCGGTCGAGGCTTACGTGTCGCAGTCTTAATGCGAGCCTTCACGGCTTTGAAAAGCGCGGGTCTATCGGGTGCACCGATGGTGATGTTCAGATGCGTACGGCTGGGGTTTAGCCCTTTCACCTTGGCGGGCTCCTCCCGTAGGTGGTGCTTCATCACACCGCCGATTGCGTGGTTTGTTTTGTACTTTGCTGTCCTGAATATTGCATATGCCATTTTGAAAGTCCCCTTCGTTTCAAGCTAGCAAATATTCAGCCGAAGTCAATTGAAACGGGGGGTGGCTCCACACTTTGTGTACACACTTTGTGTACTCACTACGGCATTTTTTGTTCACCTGCCTCTGGCAGTTTCCAAAAAAAGCCTGCTTTCGTCCCTGCCGGAAGGCGCGGACTGCCCGCAGAAAAATCCGTTAGCAGGGCGCGCAATTTGCCTTGCTATTGCTCACAGTCCAGTGCCCCGCGTCCATCGGCTGTTATGCGCTGAGGCGGTTGGTCTTCGCTTCGCTGCCCTGGGGTTGCACCCCATACCCAGCTAACAGCGGCGTAGAAAACGCGGCTACGTTGAGCCGCAAGAGGTAGCGCAATCGAGCTGGAATGGGTCAAGGTCCTGTGATAGCTGATGGGTTGGCGGCGTTGCATCACCAAGCCTCTAACACGCGTTTTAGGTGCCTTCTATCGCAAAGTCTCGCGCGTGCTCGCGTCGGGCGCGGGGAAGAGAAGAGATATCTATCTCTTCTCTTTAACCCCTCCATAAACCCTCTTCCCCCTAAAGGGGAAAGAGGGATTTATGGAGGGGGACAGGCGTGCATACGCACGCTAGAGCGGGTCGCCCTACGGGCTCCGATACGCCCCGCCTTGCGTCGGCCTTCGGCCTAGCGTCAGGGCTTTTACACGAGCCAAATGAAAAACCGAGAATCGGGTACCCGATTCGCGACCAAAGCACCGCGCAACGACGCTATAACGGGTCTATAAGCCGCGATGGCTGACGTGATGGCGTCGTTGCATCACCAGACCGATAAAACGCCAATGGCGGGCGCTCTATCGCATCGCGCTTTGCACCGCTTATTTGGTCTGCAGTCAGCTAGTGCCTTAGGCAGCGCCAAACCTGTCAGCAGTGCCTAATAGGGGCCTCGATGTCCGCTATGGGCCCTGAGCGAACACCCTTTTCAATTCATTTATTCGCTCTAATGCTCAATACACCATGTGCGGTGAATGGGTGTTTCCAGTCGACTCGGGAGTTGGCGAGAAGCATGACCTCAATGCTTTTGGTATCAAGGCTGACAGCTTTCAACTCCGCCCAAATAGCATCCAGCGGTAGAGGCAAATTCACGTACCCCTGTGAAACGTGTTGACCGTCCAAAGTCAAAACATCAAAGTAAAAATTGGACGCATACACGCCAGACGCAACAAGGACCAGTCCGTTATTGCACGTGACCAGCTGCAAAGGATTGCGGGGCAGAAACTCAAAGCCTGGTCCCTCCACAGTGCTGTCATACGGATTACGACGAACTTTCAGGTGTTCCGGACAACCATTTGGCAACCTATGTGATGTGTAGGGCGTCGATTCGGCGGATTTCGTGAGGCCAATTTCGGTCGATGCCTTCGGGTAGTCTGGTCCGAACCATGGTCGCCCTGGCGCCTGAGGAGAAACAAGTACTTTGCGAACAAATTTGACTGCATGGTCACCTGTCCAGCCGGTGTTATCTTCCACTTCTCCAGCTACCAAGCGTCTCCGCGCAATTTCCTGACCGCTGGTTTTGTCCAAAATTTGAAGTAGCGAAACGCCTACTTTCCCCCAAGAACCTGGCGCACTTGCTGTTTCACGCACTTCAAAGCTCGCCTGCGAAGTCGCAACAGGCCGAATCAGGACACTTCCGCCGCCCACAGAGCGGTACGTCTTCCCTCGGTAGTTAAAGTAGCCATAGTTGGCTTTGATCGCGTAGCCGACTTCAAAAAGTCCAAACTCCGCTTTGGAGCTCGATTCGTCGAACACAAGGTCGAATCCCTCGACTCCTTCTACGGTCCTGTCGATTCGAGGAGATACATACACCTCGCCACACGCCCAAAGAGCGAATACGAAAGGTGAGAAAGCAAGCACACGAGAAATACGAGACGAAGAGAGGCTGTACATGTGTTTCCAGTGGTCCGCTTCTGGCCGGTAGCAAACATGGTAACTCAGCGTCCTCTGCGCGACTCTTGCCGCCATCTTTTGGTGTACGATAATCTGCGCGCTATTGGTAGCAATGCTGGTAGCGAAATTTCAGCAATCGCTACTGTTCAAGTCGTTGATTTGCAAAGGTTTTTTAGGCTGGGCACGGTTGTCCCACCCTCTCCGCCAATGAATACAAAGCCCTTGCTGCAGCAAAAGCAGCAAGGGCTTTTCGCATTTTTGACCGGTCGCGGCCTGTGCAAGGGCACGCTATTGGTTTGGCAAACTCAGCGGGCAGCCGCCGTCTGCGCACCTGTAAACTTGTGTGATGAATTCTTTTGAAAGCGTCACCCTTCCGCCCCCACACGAAAAGATTGACAAAGCGGATTGGGTGGAAATGCAGCTGCTTCGCGTTTTTATGCGGGATGTGGTTCGCTCACTTTACGCCACAACTATTGTGTCCGCGGTGATTGGGGTGCTGTTGTTTGACAGCGTTCCCAGCATGCCGCTCGCCCTGTGGGTAGCGGCCATGTTGGCTGTTACTGCGGCGAGGTTTGGGGTGGTTCGCGCCTATCACAAGCAGTTGCGAGGGGTAAGTGGCGAGCCTGCTGAGGCTTTTATGCGTCGTTGTGAATGGTTGTGGCCACTCAGCGCTGCACTGTGGGGCAGTTCGGTTTGGCTGTTCTTTTTGCGAGCAACGATTTTTGACCAGTTTGCCTGCCTGCTTGTTTTAGTTGGGGTTGCTGGCATGGCCATCAACAGTTTTGGTGCCAGGCGCTGGTGTGCGCTGGCTTTTGTAGATTGTCTGATGGTGTCAGCTGCGGTTGCTTTGGTGGCGCGCGCAAGCAGCAGTACCCTAGGCTTGCCATCAGCCCGCGAGGTGTTGATGCTGGTCCTGCTGATGGCAACGTTTTGGGCGCTGGTGCGCACCGGCGCCAAACGTTTGCACCAAACGCTGCGCGGCGGACTCGAGCTGCAATTTGACAACACGGTGCTGATAGCCTCATTGACTGAAAAGAGTCGCTCCGCCTTGCAAGCAGTGGCCACTAAAAACCGCTTTATTGCGAGTGCTGCGCACGATTTGCGCCAGCCCGTGCATGCCCTTAACCTGTACGCGGGCTGGCTTACCGATGATCCGCATTTGGCTCAGCAAATCACGCCCAAAATTGTTCGATCTACCCAAGTGCTCGACGAGTTGTTTGATTCGCTGTTTTACTTTTCTGGTCTCAATTCAGACCCACTGCGCGTTAGCCTGCAGGCGGTTGACCTGGAAGAGTTGCTGCAGGGAATGAAGCAGCAGTTTGAAGCGGTAGCCGTAGAGCGCGGGCTTGATTTACAGGTGATGACAGAACCCGGAACGTTATGGACTGACCCGGTTTTGATCAAACGTTTGCTGGGAAATTTTTTGACCAACGCTTTCAAACACACGCAGCGCGGCAGCGTCATGCTGTCAGTGAAGTGGCGCAAATCGAAATGGCGTATTGAGGTGTCTGACACCGGAACCGGCATCGCTGCAGAACACCGCAAAGCAATTTTCGAAGAGTTTTACCGCGCGCCATCAGCCGGTACGCAAGAAGGTTTTGGCCTCGGCTTGGCGATTGTGATGCGTTTGAGTCAGGCGCTTGAGCACCGGGTAGGCCTGCGCTCTGCAGTTGGCGTTGGCAGCGTATTTTGGATCGACGTTAAGGCTGCCGAATCTGAAGAGTTGCTGGAAGACGCAGCAGCCTAGCGCAGGAAGTAATCGAGCTACAGCAGGCCGCTCGTGCGTGCCAAGTGGCTGGCCTGCGAACGGCTCTTCACATTCAAGCGGCGAAACAGCCGCCACAAATGCACTTTAACGGTGTGTTCACTGATTTCAAGCGACTCGGCAATGTCACGGTTGCTCAAGCCCTTGTCCAGCAGCACCAGCAATTGCTTTTGGCGTTTGGATAATTTTTCGAGCGGCTGCGGTGATTCCTCGTTCGCAATTTCGCTTAAAAACCCGCGAAGTTCATTGCCAATTTCAGTGGCGCCCGCCGATTTTTCGATGTACAGCACTGCACCGGCTTCGATTGCCAGGTCTTCATAGTCGCGCGCGGGCGAAGCCGAAAGCACCACGATCGGCGTGTCGGGGTAGAGCTGTTTTAATTCGCGAATGCCAGACACGCCGTGGGTATCTGGCAACTTCAGGTCGAGACAAAACAAGTCAGGCACGCCCTGGGCTTTGATGGCAGGGCCAATCACAGCCATGCGGTCAAGCTCTGTCACTACAGAAGAAGGGCTCAACCGGCGCAGCAGCATGGCGATAGCCTCGCGCATGAGGGGGTGGTCGTCAATAACGAAAATACGCATGATTCAGTACAGTCAGGTTAAACAGTAAGCAACTAACCCGCAGCATACCCGTGTTAGTCAAGTCGAAGTTACGAATATTTTATTAACTTCGGTACTTTTTCACGCTTAGTACTTACATTGAAACAGGTTAAATTTCTAGTTTCTCTCATTCATCGTGTTTTTACTGTCAGCGAGTGCCGCAAGTTCAATAAAAGCACGCTCCTGCTGCGCTGGGCTAAGAGATTGCACGTGGCTGCTTATTACCGCCAGCGCTTCAGCACCGCCCAGTTGTAACTGCGCGATGGCTTGGCCCGCTTCTTTGGGGGCAGCGAACCCCTTGCTTTGCAGCAGCACTTCTGCGTTGCTGCTGCTGAGTTTGAAGTAGAACTGACCGTCAGCTTCTCGGTATTGTTTGAAGCTGGCCAGCGCTGGTTTGCTTGCGCCCGCTGGCTTGTCTCTAGCCCCCGCCTCAGTGCCCACAGACAGCGACCGCAGGCCAACTGCACTGCGCAGCTGCTGCATGAACGGCTGAGCGACTGACCTCGCTTTTTTTGCGCCTGCTTGCAAAATGGCTTCAATATTTGCGGGGTTTGCTATCAACGCCTCGTATCGCTCGCGCATCGGCGCTACGTCGCGCTCAATGCGTTCAAACAGCAAAGTTTTCGCCTCACCCCAGGCAATGCCACTGGCATACGCTTGGCGTAGCGCGGCAGTTTCTTCAAGGCTGGCAAAGGCTTGGTAAATTTGAAACAGTGCAGAGCCTTCAACTGCTTTGGGCTGGCCGGGCGGCGTAGAGTCCGTGACGATGCCTGCAATTAACTTTTTTAGCTCGCTGCGCGATGAAAACAGCGGGATCGTGTTGTCATAACTTTTGCTCATTTTTCGACCGTCGAGGCCGGGCAGGGTGGCCACCGATTCCTCTATCAGCGCCGCAGGCAGCACCAACAAGTCACCATACAAATGGTTAAAAGAGTTAGCCATGTCGCGCGCCATTTCGATATGTTGAATTTGATCTCTGCCCACCGGTACCTGATGAGCTTTAAACATCAAAATATCAGCGGCCATCAGCACCGGGTACATGAACAAACCGGCTGAAACGTCGTCGTCTGCATCGGCACCTTGCGCGGTGTTTTTATCGACTTGAGATTTATAGGCATGCGCCCGATTGAGCATTCCCTTGCCTGTGACACAAGTTAAAAACCAGGTCAGCTCGGGAATTTCAGGGATGTCTGATTGGCGGTAAAACGTGACGCGCTCGGGGTCTAGCCCGGCTGCTAACCAGCTTGCCGCTATCTCCAGTGTTGAGCGCTGCACCCGCAGCGGATCGGCGCATTTAACCAGCGCGTGGTAGTCGGCCAAAAAATAAAAACTCTCCGCATTCACGCCTTGGCTGGCAGCCACAGAGGGGCGGATAGAACCCACATAGTTACCCAGATGCGGTGTACCTGAGGTGGTGATGCCGGTTAAAAATCGCTGAGGGGTGGGCTTTTGCATGAGTAATGGATCAACAAACAGTTATCGAAGCAACATGGCCAGCGGCGTGATGAGTACGTTCAACAGTCGGTATGACAGCGCCATCATCGGCTCCATCCACAGCGGCCCAAATACTTTGAAGACAATCAAGCCCAGCACAATAAAAAATCCAAACGGCTCTACGCGCGCCAGGTATTGTCCGTACTTCCACGGCAGCACGCCGACTGCGATTCGGCCACCATCAAGTGGCGGCAAGGGGAACAAATTCAGTACCGCCAACGCCAGGTTAACCACAATACCGGCTTTGGCCATTTGCACAAAAAAGTCGTCTGCCACATCGGTGGTGTCGAGCAGCACAAACATCACCGCCCACAACAAGGCTTGAATAAAGTTGATGCCGGGCCCGGCCAGCGCTACCCAAATCATGTGGCGCTTGGGGTTACGCAAGTTGCCAAAGCGCACCGGCACGGGTTTGGCGTAGCCCAAAATAAAGGGCCCGCCAGGTATGGCGAAAGTGGCCAGGTACATCATGGCGGGCATCAAAATGGTGCCCACTGGGTCAATGTGTTTAAGCGGGTTTAGCGTTACCCGGCCCAGCACCCATGCGGTGTCGTCGCCAAAGTAGCGTGCCACGTAGCCGTGCGCTGCCTCGTGCAGCGTGATGGCGAACAGAACCGGCAGTGCGTAAATGGCGATGGTTTGAATGACGTTAGCAATATCCATCTTTGAATTGTCTCAGACCAGCGGCATTGGCCAGTCTGGCGTCAACAAAATTCAAAGACCGAGCAGCGCCAGGTTGCCCCTGCCGAGCCGCACCACTACTGCTTCGCCGCCATCATCCATGCCTGTCAAGTCGACAAGGGTAGTGGGTTGCTGAAAGCAGGCGCCCGCGTCAACGATGGCGGCTAGCTCGTGGCCAATGGCGGTGCGAATTTCATCAGCGTCGTTGATAGGCTCAGTCTGGCCCGGGGCGATTAACGTGGTCGACAGCAGCGGTGCGCCGTGCAGCTCTAGCAGGGCTTGCAGCGCTTTGTGGTCGGGCACGCGCAGGCCAATGGTTTTGCGCGATGGGTGGCTCAATCGGCGCGGCACTTCTTTGCTGGCGTTCAAAATAAAAGTAAACGGCCCCGGGGTTGCCGCTTTGAGCAATCGGAATTGCTTGTTGTCAACGCGCGCATACAGGCTGAGCTCTGACAAGTCCCGGCACAGCAGCGTAAGGTGGTGTTTGTCGTCTACTCCGCGAATGCGCCGCAACGCGTCGGCGGCGGCTTTGTCGTCGAGGTGGCAAACCAGCGCATAGCTTGAATCAGTGGGCACTGCCGCAATGCCGCCACGTTCAAGCAAGGCAACCGCTTGCTTGAGCAAACGCGGCTGAGGGTTGTCTGGGTGAACTTCAAAGAGTTGGGGCATGGCGGGTGTTATGGGTGCGCTGATTTAAGTTTCGGCGCTTCGAATGATTGTTCTGCCGTCGCGCCTGGCAAATCGTGCAACAGCTGCGATGAAGCGCTTGCCTGCAGGCTGGCTTACTGCACCCGGTCGGCCAGCAGTTCCCACACCGGCGTTAAGGCGCCCGGCAAAAACGGCAGTGCGCCTAAATCGGTGCGGCTTTCTTCGGGGCTGTGAAAGTCGCTGCCGCGCGAAGCGGCCATGCCAAACTCTGTGGCGGTTTCGGCGTAGCGCACGTATTCAGCCGCAGTGTGGCTGCCGGTGACGACTTCTACCCCGCGCCCGCCGTGAGCCTTGAATTCAGTGAACAGCGCGTACTCTTCGTTCGGCGTGAACTTGTAGCGGGCTGGGTGCGCAATGATGGCGACGCCACCTGCGCCGGTGATCCAGTTCACAGCGTCTTTCAAGCTGGCCCAGCGATGCGGCACATAGCCCGGTTTGCCTTCGGTCAGATACTTGCGAAAAACTTCATTGGTTTCGCTGCACACGCCGCTTTCAACTAAAAAGCGGGCAAAGTGGGTGCGTGAAATCAGCTCTGGGTTGCCTACAAATTTCAACGCGCCTTCGTAAGCACCTTTGATGCCGACCTTGACCAGGCCGTCTGACATTTCTTTGGCGCGTTCGGTGCGGCCGCTGCGCGTGGCGTGCAGGCCTTGCACCAAAGCCGCGTTGTCGGCATCAAAACCCAGCCCAACAATATGTACCGTTTCGCCAGCAAAGGTGACTGAAATTTCAGTGCCTGTCAGGTACTTCAGGCCAACACTTTTGGCCGCCGCTGCTGCGCGCTTTTGCCCGCCCACTTCATCGTGGTCCGTCAGCGCCCACAGCTCAACGCCGTTGGCTTTGGCGCGCGCCGCCAATATTTCAGGGGTGAGGGTTCCATCAGACACCACCGAGTGGCAGTGCAGGTCAGCGTTGAGGATTGAGGCAGATTGAATAGTCACAAAATCATTTTAGGCTTTCAATCATCACCCTGCCAGCAGCCTGCACAATGGCGTTTTGTATCGACCAGAAAGCCCACCATGCTTGTTGTCCACCACCTGAACAATTCCCGCTCGCAACGCGTGCTGTGGCTCCTGGAAGAATTGGGTTTGACCTACGAGATCAAGCGTTACGAGCGCGACAAAAAAACCATGCTCGCCCCGCCCGAACTCAAGCGCATTCACCCGCTGGGCAAGTCGCCGGTGGTGACCGATGGTGATTTAACGCTGGCCGAGTCAGGCGCCATCATCGAGTATTTGGTTGAACGCTACGCAGGCGGCTGCTTTGCCCCCGCACGCGAGGAGCCCGCCTACCTGCGCTACCGCTACTGGCTGCATTACGCCGAAGGCTCGCTAATGTCGCCGCTGCTGCTGAAATTGGTGTTTGACAAGATTGAAACCACGCCCATGCCGTTTTTTGTCAAGCCGATTGCCAAAGCGATTTCAGGCCAAGCTAAAAGCACGTTCATCATGCCGCAGGTCAATACGCACCTGGACTACCTGGAGGCAGAGCTTGGCAAGTCTGCATGGTTTGTTGGCGACGAGTTCACCGCCGCCGATGTGCAAATGAGCTTTCCCATCGAGGCTGCAGCCGCACGCGGTGGGCTGAACGCCAGCCGCCCGAGGCTGATGGACTATTTGCAACGCATCCACGCCCGGCCCGCTTACCAGCGCGCCATTGAGCGTGGCGGTGAGTACGAGTTGCTGAAATAAAGAGTTATTACTATTAATTTAGGAGCTGCTCGCGCCCGTATTTATTGAGCCACAGGCCTAAAACATGCTCAAAAAAGGCAGCTTTCAGCTTGTTTGAATCGCTGAGTTGCCAACTAGCGATTACCAACACGCGTGCGAATAAAAGAGCCCACGTAAGCGCCAGCCAAAACCAGCAGCGACCACAGGCCAAGAAAAAGCAAGCCAACAATCGCCAGCGGCCCCAAGGGTAAAAACAAAAGCCCATAAAGCAGTTGCCCGAAGATGCCGCCTAAATAATGCGCCCAAAGCGGTTTTGCTGCAATCAACCCAGACACTGCACCCGCCACAATTAAAGCAACATAGTAGTAAACGCCAGGCGCATCCCAAGGTTCGTTGTGGCCAGTCAACCATGGCGAAAGCGCCCACACCGCGAAAGCAGTGGCGGAGGCACTTGAAAACGCAAGCAGCGATGAGCCAAGCATAGTGAGCTGACTTAATCAGGATGTGCGGCCAAGATCTCTGGCGGCTGAAAGTCGCTTTTCGATGTCTTCCATTTGTTTTTTTAGATTCTTGGACTCTTTGTTGAGTTTGCTGACCATTGCAAACGCAATCAAGCCAAAGGTGAAGCCGAGAATTGCGAATGTTTGCATGTTGACCTCGCTTGAAGTAATTTGTTTAGGGCTGAACAGACAGCATCGTTAACACGGCGATCATGTCACCACCTTCACGTCAAGCCCGGCCCACCGCGCGGCAAAAGCAAACATGTCTGCTGTTTCTTCAATTACCTTGTCGGTTGGCTTACCTGCACCGTGGCCTGCACGGGTTTCGATACGAGCCAAATGCGGCTTGTCGCCAATGTCTGCCGCCTGCAGCGCAGCTACGTATTTAAAGGTGTGGCCTGGCACCACGCGGTCATCGGTGTCGGCAGTGGTGGCGAGAATCGCTGGGTAGAGCTGACCAGACTGGATGTGGTGATACGGCGAATATTTAAAGAGGTTATGAAAGTCTGCTTCTTTGCCCGGGTCGCCGTACTCGTCCACCCACAATTTTCCGGCTGTGAATTTGTCGAATCGCAGCATGTCCAGTACGCCTACTTGCACCAGCGCAGCGGCGAACAAATCTGGCCGCTGGTTAACCACCGCACCCATGAGCAAGCCGCCGTTTGATGCGCCGTGAACGGCCAGCCCATTTCTAGTCACGATGCCCTGCGCCTTCAAATATTCGCTGGCCGCGATGAAATCGTCAAATACGTTTTGCTTGTTCAGCCGGCGGCCGGCCTCGTGCCATGCCCTGCCGTACTCGCCACCGCCGCGCACGTAAGCCACTGCAAAAACACCGCCTTGTTCAACCCATGCCAACATAGCAGGCGCAAAGCCGGGTGGGTCAATCAGGCCGTAACCGCCGTAGGCATAAAGCAGGGTCGGTGCCGGGCCAGTCACGTCCTTGCGCCGCACAAGAAGCATCGGAATGCGCGTGCCGTCTTTTGAATCGTAAAACCGCTGCTCGACTGCAATTTGCTTGAGGTCTATCGCAACCTTTGCTTCGCTCCATACGCGTGACGTATTGGCTGCAACATCGTACTGAAAGATGGTGCCAGGCGAGTTAAAACTGGTAAAGCCATAAAAGGTTTCCTGACCAGTGCCACCGCCCTCAAACCCGATTGCGGTGCCGATGCCGGGCAACTCCACCACGCCGTCTGCCTTGCCATCCAGCGTGTAGCGCCGCACTTCGGTTTTTACATCAACCATGTAAGACACCAACAAGCGCCCACCGACCAGCGATGCATCGGTCATCACTGCGTTCTGCTCCGGCACCACATCCGTCATAACGGGCGTGGCAGCGGCGATGTCCATCGTCACGATTTTCAGGCGGGGCGCGTCCTTCGTGGTTTGAATAAAAAATTGAGTACCGACATTGCCAACGATGCCCCACAAATAGTCAAGCCCATCAAACAGCTCGCGTGGTTTCCAATGGGTGCTGTCCAGGTCTATAACGGCCAGCGCATTTGACAGGGTTGATCCCGCCATTGAAACGATTGACAGGTAGCGACCATCACTGGTCATGTTCAAAGAATGAAGCGTGTTCGGCTGCTCAGGCGTTGCGTATACCAGCCGGTCTGTTACTTCGGGTGTGCCCAGCGCATGAAAGTAAGCGGCATGGTTTTCCACGTTAGTTTGGGCTGATGCGCCTGCTTTGGGCTCAGGAAAACGCGTGTAGAAAAAGCCTGCGCCGGCTTTGGCCCATGCAATGGACGTGAACCTCGACCATTGCAGCGAATCGCCAAGCAGTTTGCCGGTTTTGACGTCCAGCACCCGAATCGTGCGCCAGTCTGTGCCGCCGACCTGCACTGTGTAGGCCACATGCTTACCGTCGTTTGAAGCTGCCCATTCAGCAAGCGCATCAGCACCGTCTTTGGCCCAACTGTTTGGGTCGATCAGTACTCGTCCTTCGCCGTCTACCTTGTCACGTACATAGAGCACCCGCTGGTTTTGAACGCCTGAGTTGCGAAGGTAAAAATACCGACCTCCTTTTTCTACCGGAATGGTGAATCGCTCATAGTCAAGCAACTGTGTAAGCCGTTCTTTAAAAACCGCCCGCGCAGGTAGTTCAGCCAGGTAGGTGTTTGTCGCCTGGTTTTGCGATTTAACCCACTCAGCGACATCCTGGTTGGTTCGCACGTCGTTTTCAAGCCAACGGTAAGGGTCGGTGATCGTCTGGCCGAAGTGCTGCTCCGCCACATCGACTCGCTTGGTTGGGGGATAAATCATTTTGCGTATAGATTTAGTTGTGGTGTTAACTCTGGCGGTTGACTCAGTCGGTTCAGACTTGGAGCAGCCGGGTAAAAGTAAGCCGCAGCCAAAAGCGGGTGAGCTAACACGGCCGCGCCGCGACGTGTCACGTCACACCTCGTTCAATCGAGCAGTAACTTTTAATTCAAAGTCAAAGCCGTACAACCAGGTAACGCCGATCCCCGTTAGCGGCGAGTAGGGCGGCTCACCCCAAAATTCATCTTTGACTTTGAAAAAGATGGGCATCAATTTTTCAGGATTCACGATGAAAACCGTGAAGTCGACGACATCGTCAAAAGTGCAGCCAGCCGCTGTCAGCACGCTGTTCAAATTGAAAAAAGCAAGCCGCAATTGCTTTTCAGGGTCTGGCTCGGGGCTGCCATCTGCCTTGCTGCCAACCTGGCCAGACACGAAAAGAAAGCCGCCAGATTTGACTGCTGCCGAGTATTTGTTGGTCTCGTAAAGTGCCTGCCTTCCGGCTGGGAATACCGCTACGCCCTTAGCCGCTGTTGTAGCCATACATAGCCCCCTTTCAAGATGGTTGGGTTTACAGGTATCAGGTGTCCAGCAACGCTTCAAAGCCGCCATAGATCATCCGCTTTCCGTCAAAAGGCATGTCACCCAGTGCCTTCATGCGTGGATCGTTCATGAATTTTTCATTGCCTGCATCGCGCGCGGCTTTTGACGGCCACTCTATCCACGAGAAGACGACGTTCTCGGCGCCCTCGGCTTTGACAGCCATCTTGAAGTCGGTAACTTTGCCGTCTGGCAAGGCATCGCCCCAGCATTCCACAACGCGGGTTGCACCAAACTCTTTAAACAAAGCCGCCGCCTTGGCAACCTGGGCGCGGTAACCGTCTTTGTTGGCGGTGGGTACGGGGACGACAAATCCGTCTATATAGCTCATGGTGCTTTCCTTGGGTTGTTTGAATCAAAAAGGCGCATGGCCCACTTTTGCAGCTATCAACTGCAAGGCTTATTTGCAGGTTGCGCCCGAAACACTAAGGGGGCGTGTAGGCGGTGGCGCTGAATGTTGCCACTTGCAAAGTTTTGCAAGCCAGCGGCGGAGCTGAATCGCCGCACCTTGGCTAATTTGGTTCGCCATGCCGCAACCTGCAACTGCATGGCGCTGCAACGCCCATTACGCCAGCGCGCTTTTACATTCAATAACTCAATGACAAATTTGTCATGTTGTTAAAGCGCTGTTTTTGCCTGTGCCTCCCGCATACTCATGTCGCTGAAGGCTCTAGCCTTTTTAAGGATTACATGGCGATTAAAAATAATTTGATTTCTTTGGTGCGAGTAGCTGTAGTTGTGCTGGCTGGACAACTGGCTGCTTGCGGCAGCGGTGGCGGATCAGAGTCAGTTCCTGGCGCGGGCTCGACCGTCGGCTCCGCCACTTTGCCGGCCGCGCCACCTGCAGCCAACAGCTCACCATCTACCCCGCCAAGTTCTTCAGCAGCAGGGCTGATGTGCACGGGTGCGGGGCAGGTACAAGCCATGTCAGCCGACCCTGATGTGGGCGCTGTTGATGTGTCTGAATACTGCTTGGGGGTGATCAACGGTTACCGCGCGCAAAAAGGTCTTGCGCCTTACTACCTGCACTCGACAACCGCGGAAGCTACCTGTTGCCAGGCATCTGAGGCCAAAACCGCTGCTGAAACTGGCGGACACGCCAACGGTGGTTGCGGCTGGAAGGCACAAGGGTTTTGTGGCGGTGGGCGCAACCCCAATGGCACAGCCAAGGCGTCTGTGGACTGGTGCCCCAAGTTGTTCTTTCAAGAAGGCCCAGCAGTACCGCCGAGCGCAAACCACTACACCGCCATGATGGAAACCGCCCCGCGCGGCGTGATGTGCAGTTTTTATGCTGTCTCGCGAGACAAGCACTCCATCGTTGTTAACTACTACTGATATTTATTTAGAGGCAAAAATTCATGAGCGGTAAAAATTTGCAATGCTTGACTCGCCTGACTTCTGTGATGGCCGTCGCTTTGATTACAGCCTGCGGCAACGGCTCTGAACCTGAGCCCAATCAAACCACTTCAGCGGCTGCACCCGCTGCCGATGCTGCAACCAGTAACTCTGCAGTGCTCACTGCTCCCGGCAGTTGCGCAGCCACTACGGTGACCTGGACGGTAGCCGGCGCTACCTGCAGCGGCACCTCAGCGGCGGCTTTGACTGGCGCCAATGCAATAGCCACTGATTTGTTGGCCCCCAATTTTGGTTCAGCATCGTTTTTGTGTACGAATGGCGCGCTGGCTGCCAGCCCAATTGCAACGTCACCCACCTGTTTAAAAGCAGAACTGCTGGCGTCAAAAATGCAGGGCTACCTTTTAATTGACCGGGAGTCTGCGCCCAAGGTATACAGCGGCGGTTACTCGATGTATATGGCCGCTTGGCCGCTGTACAACAAGTACCCCGGTGCGGTGGCTCAATCAGGCCTGGTTGGCACCTGGATGAACGCTTTTCTACCCACACCCAAGCCCATTGAGTCCTATTCCACCATTGAAGGAGGCCTTGGCTGGTGGAACGACACCGTTTTTGGCACTGAAACGCCGAAGTTCCATATGGGCGGCGTAGCAACAGACTTCAGCGGTGTGTCTAACGGGCCTGGCATTGGCAGGGGCGACTGGAGCAACTTTAGCCGGCCCAGCGGCAAGTATGGCGTGGCGCAGCTCAGTCCCCGATTGTTGTGGCCACCAGACGGCCTGAACATGAAACAAGGCGCAAACGGCGAGCTGCTGGGGGTGGGTTACTTGCCGCTTCCGTTCACCGATGTCAAAGCCACTACCGGTGGAAAAAACATTCCAACTGGCGATCTGTCTTGGACACTGTTTTTGAACGCTGCCAACTTTAAAGGGCCAGCGGCGTTTTTCATGCCCTATTTCTTTTCTCGCTCTGCCATTGAGGGGTTAAAAAACAAGGATGGAACAGACAAAGACACGATAGGCAAACTCATGGATTCACGCCTGGCCGATTCCGACAAGGCTCTGCAAATGGAAAACCAGTACGTGCCCGCGTTTCAGTCAAACGATTCCAAAGGCAACACCTATGCACGCGTTGCACCGGTCCAGTTTCCCCGGGACGCCAATGGCGACTCGATCATGGTTAACCGCGCGCTGGTATTCAAAAAAGAAGCACTTTGGCCTGCGGTAGAGGCCTGGTTTAAAGGTGGCGGCCCAGCTGCAAACAGTGAAATCAAAATCACCGAGTCGTTCGAGCAAAAGTTCAACAAAGGCCACGGCTCCACCATGGCGATTTACCAGAACTCCACTCCGCAAGACAAAAGGGTACGAATTGACTGGAGCTCTTTTTCAAAAGCAGCCAATGTGAGCACCAGTACGTTGGGTTTTAGCTGGATACAAAATTTGGTTTCAAAAACAGACATCGGCACCGGCTCAGTTGTGTCTTTGCCCGAATACTATCGCCTGAACAACAATGCAGAGGGCGGGCCAGTGTGGTCAGTGGTGCAAGCCAAAGATGTACCAGCCGAGACCGGATTGGCATCCGTAGAATTCAAACGCGGCGTTAGAGACAAATCGCGCGTCTTCAGCACGCCCATGGACAATTCAAACCTGATACGCGGCGAAAACACATGGAAGGTACCCGGCCCAGCTGCTAATGGCGGGCCTTTCACGGCCAAACTGGGCGACGGCACCACGGTAACTTACTACTGGTACAAGTTTATGAACCAGCCCACTTTGCTCAACTCAGATCTGACGCTTGCCGAGCGCGAAGAGATGCAAAAACGGGTTGAAAAGCTGCACAAAGAGTGGACTATCACCAAAGAGTATTTGCCCGCGCCAACCACTGGCAAGTTGATCGATATTGACCCCGGGTTAATCGTCACCCCACCCAAAGATATGGAAATTGGCTATGTCCCGATCGCCGTCCGGCAGGAGCAAACGCCTTAAGGTTGGTGCTCTTTTTTTAGGAGCTGCTTGCGCCCGTATTGATTGGTCTGCAGGCCTAAATGATACGTGAATTCATTCGAAAAAGCTTACAAACGCTATCAGCACTAGCCCTCAGCCGCCCCAACCCAAAATCACACCCTAGTCAGCTTCGCTAGCAATCAGTAGCTGTCCTGAACATAAACACCAACTGTGCAGTTAGTGTTTAGCAATGGCTGACAACAGATCAGCCAACTCCAGCAAGCCAATCGCTTCAACATCACCACTGATTGGGTAGCGGCTAGGGCTGTTACTGCCATCAACCCCCGCATGCACCACAAAACGCTTGGCGGGTAACAGGTCCTCGCAGGCTTCATAAAACCCCCGGCCCGGCTTGGCGGCTCGGCTGCGTTTGACTTCAATCGCCCAGCGCTCGCCGCCGGGGAGTTCCAGTACCAGGTCAATTTCAGCCCCGCCTGATGTGCGGTAAAAACCCGGCACGGTTAACGGCGGGGCGGCGTTGATCAGGTTTTCAATTGCAAAGCCTTCCCAACTGGCACCCACCACCGGGTGGCCCAGCAGCGCATCAAAAGCCGTGATGTTGAGCAGTGCATGCAGCAAGCCACTGTCGCGGATGTAGACCTTGGGCGACTTGACGAGGCGCTTACCGACGTTGGTCAAATACGGCTGCAAGCGCCGCACCAGAAGCAGGTTAACCAGCAAATCGGTATAGCGGCTCACCGCCTGGCTGCTGACTTCTAGCCCGGCGGCAAGGCGCGACGCGTTGTGCAATGCGCCTTGGTTGTGCGCCAGCATGGTCCAAAAGCGCCGCAATGTTTCAGCCGGAATGCGCGAGCCAAACATGGGTACGTCCCGCTCAAGGTAGGTGCGCAGCAAATCTTTGCGCCAGTCCATGCTTAAGCGGTCATCCGGCGCCAAAAAACTGTCTGGAAAGCCGCCACGCACCCACAGCGACTGCAAGTCATGGCTGCCTACTTCTTGCATGGTAAGCGGTGTCATGTCGATATAGCTGATGCGCCCGGCCAGGCTTTCACCGCTTTGGCGCAGCAAGTCAAGTGACGCAGAGCCGAGCAGCAAAAACCGCCCGAAGCGATTGCCCCGCGCACGGCCTTGGTCAATCAACCCGCGCAGCGTTAAAAACAAGTCAGGCACCCGGTGAATCTCATCCATGATGACCAAGCGGTCTTCAAAGCTTGACAAAAACGCAGCGGGGTTTGCCAGCTTGTCACGGCCTTCGGGCGATTCCAGGTCAAGGTAAATCGCGTTGTGCCGTTGCCCAATTTCCAGCGCCAGCGTGGTTTTGCCGACCTGGCGCGGCCCGATTAGTGCGACAGAGGCTTGGCGGGTGAGTGCTTGCTCAATGACTTCGAGTGTTTTTCGCTTTAACATCCTTGTAATCTTACTGATCGACGGTAAATTTGCAAGGAAAAATTGATATTTAAAGTCTAAGCTGGACGCCAATTACTATTAATTTAGGAGCTGCTCGCGCCCGTATTTATTGGGTCAGAAGTCAAAATGATGCCTAAAAGTGTTCAAAACAGCTAAAAGCAGCTCTAAAATCGAACCAGCTGTCCCCCTGGATACCCAGCCGCACCTAGCGTGAACTCTAACTTCACCCGCGTACCAAGGGGCGCGCAGTGGCCAAACCGATGCCGGTTATTAAAGTGCTTTTTTCACCGCGCTCTGGCTCTGTTTTTAATAACGCCGCCGTTGCCACATTCACACAGGTAGGCGCTGGTCATCAAGGTCAATTGCTGTTTGACAGCCTCAATAAACGCAGGCGGCATGTCTGCCTGTAGCAGCCCTTGTACGGGCCCTACCAGCGCGGTTGA
>JANOWB010000279.1:0-9843 GCA_031417695.1 Polaromonas sp. | reverse complement strand
GATACGTACTACGAGCTGATTGACAAGCGCATTCCCGGCCACGGCGAAAACGTGGCCGAGCTGCACAAACGCGGCGTGCTGGTCGACGGGAAAAAAGGCGCGCTGCTGCTGCAAATCTTCAGTGAAAACCAGTTGGGGCCGATCTTTTTTGAGTTCATTCAAAGAAAAGGCGACGATGGCTTTGGTGAGGGTAATTTCAAGGCGCTGTTTGAGAGCATTGAGCTAGACCAAATGAGGCGCGGCGTTCTCAAAACCACCCCCGAAACGGCCTGACGGCCGTCTCCCCTTCAAGGGGGCGACACCTGCAGCCCGGCAAAGCCGGTTCTGCGCTGTCACTGAAAAGGAGTTTCTTTATGGCCATTGAACCTGTCGTCTACGGCGGCAGCAACCGCCCACCGCGCGGCGACTACTCACGTGGTGGCCAGGTCGCTGCCGACTACACCTGCCCGCAAAACTACGCCGCCTACACCCCAGCCGAGCACGAAACTTATCGCGCACTGTACGAACGGCAATCCAAACTATTGCCCGGTTTGGCGTGCGATGAATTCATCGCCGCCCTGCCTGCGCTGGGCGAATCGACCCACATTCCGCGCTTTGACGACATCAATCAACGATTAATGAAAGCCACCGGCTGGCAAGTGGTGGCGGTGCCGGGCCTGATTCCCGAGGTGCCGTTTTTTACGCTGCTTGCCAATCGCAAATTTCCAGTAACGGACTGGATTCGCAAACCTGACGAGTTTGACTACATCGTTGAGCCGGATGTGTTCCACGACCTGTTCGGCCATGTGCCCCTGCTGTTTAACCCGGTGTTTGCTGACCACATTCAGGCTTACGGTAAGGGTGCCTTGAAAGCCCATGGGCTGGGCGCTTGTGAGGAGTTATCGCGCCTTTACTGGTACACGATTGAGTTTGGATTGATGCAACAAAAAAATGGATTGCGGGCTTACGGCGCAGGCATTTTGAGTTCATCAGGTGAGCTGGTGCACGCTGTTAAAAGCACTGAGCCGCAGCGGATATCGCTTGATTTGCTGCGCTGCATGCGCACCCAATACAACATCGACAGCTACCAGCAAACCTATTTTGTGATCGACAGTTTTCAGCAGCTGTTTGATATGACTGCGCCGGACTTTACGCCGCTTTATGCGCGGCTTAAAACGCTCACCGAGTTGGGTGCGGCTGATCGGCTGGCAACGGATTTGCTTGTTGCCACTGCCTGAGTGCAGCCACGCTTTGGCTGCTGAGCTGCGCAATACTCGCCACGCTGGCAGCTGCTTGTTCGGGCCACAACCCCTGCAGGCAGGCGTGCTCCAGGCTGCCGCAGGCGTCGGCCAGCGCAGTGGCGCCCACGTTGGCAGCTGCGCCTTTAAGGGCGTGCACAGAGCGCGAGAGTTGCCCGCTGTCGGTCAGCGCCAGGGCTTGGCGAATATCTGTAATGCGGCGCGGCTCGTCATCAATGAACAGCGCCACTATCTCGCGCGTCATGGTGAGGTTTTGGTCGTCGAATTCTTTGAAGCGGTCAAGTCGACTCGCATCAAGCATTAATACGTCTTTTTTCAAGCCAATTTGAACTTTTAGCGAATCGATTCGGGCGCGAACAGCTATTAATTCAGTAGCGCTCGACAGTTCTGGCGCATAACGCGCGAGCGCTTCGCTCAGCTCGTCAATACGCATTGGCTTGGCTAAAAACCCGGCCATACCGGCGTCCATGCAGCGCTGGCGGTCTTCTTCCAGCACCGAGGCAGTCAGCGCAATCAGCGCGGGCGCGGCACTGCCATGGGTCGACAAAATGAGCTGGGTAGCTTCCAGGCCGTCCATCACCGGCATGTTGACGTCCATCAGCACCGCTGCAAATGGCACAGCCCCTGGCCGGCGTGACAGCGACTGGCTGACCATGTCGGCAGCCTCGCGGCCGTTGCTCGCGGTGGCTGCGTCGTAGCCGAGTTTGGCCAGCATGGCCAGCGCAACTTTTAAATTAATGGCGTTGTCGTCTGCCACTAAAACACGTTGGTGCTTAAGGGGGAGGTTGTGCGGTGCGTTAAGCACGGCCGGTTGCGACATTGGGCCAAAACTACTGTTGCCCTGCAGCGTAGCCACGCGGCTGAGCGCATTGAACAATTGCGACTGCCGATAGGGCTTGAGCAGCCGCGCATTAAACAACTTGGCCGTGGGTCCGGTAGGCATAACACCCGAGGTGAGCAACACCACATGGGCGTCGGGTGTGTGCTGACGAACGCGCTCTGTGAACTCCTGGCCGTCCATGTCGGGCATGTGCATGTCGGTGATGATGACGTCGCAGGTGTTGCTGGCCAGCCAGTCAAGGCCGGCGGCAGCACGCTCAAACACCACTGTTTGCATGCCCCAGCGCTTGAGCTGTTTGTCAAGAATACGAAGATTCAATTCGGTGTCATCAACCAGCAGCGCTGTTTTGCCAGCCAGACTGGCAAACTCGTCGTCTGCCGCTGAATGGCTGGGTGCGGTAGTAGCAACCAGCAGCGCAGTAAACCAAAACGTAGACCCCTCGTCCGGCACTGAGTGCACGCCCACTTCACCACCCATCAGCGTGGCCAGCCGCTTGCAAATCGCCAAGCCCAACCCGGTGCCGCCGTATTTGCGGGTAGTAGACGCGTCAACCTGACTGAACGACTGAAACAGCGCAGACTGCCGGTCTAGCGGAACGCCGATGCCGCTGTCTTGCACGCGAAACTCAAGCTTGAGTGGCGCCCCAAAGCCCAGGCCGCTTTGCCCAGCGCTGACGTGCGCGCTGACCACAACTTGCCCATTGGCCGTGAACTTAACCGCGTTATTAATAAAGTTAAGCAGCACTTGGCGCAGGCGGGTGACGTCGCCCAGCACCCATTGGGGCACATCGGCGTCAATGTCTGCCATCAGCTCGAGGCCTTTTTCACGCGCCCGCTGGGCGGCCATGTCGCAAGCTTCTTCAATCGTGGCTTGCAAATTAAGCGGCTCGTTTTCCAGATCAAGCTTGCCAGACTCGATTTTTGAAAAATCTAAAATGTCGTTGATCACGCCCAGCAACTGGTCGCTGGACACGCGCATGGTGTGCAAATAATCGCGCTGCTCGCGGTTTAACGGCGTATCAGCCAGCAGCGTGGTCATGCCAACAACACCGTTGAGCGGTGTGCGGATTTCGTGGCTCATGGTGGCCAAAAATGATGCTTTTGCGTTGGCGGCGTCCAGCGCGGCCTCGCGCGATGTGACGAGCTCGCTGGTGCGCTCAGCAACGCGTACTTCGAGGTGCTCGTTGGCATCTTGAAGCGCTGCAGTCTTGTCTTGCAGGGCAACTCGACTTTGGCTGAGTGCAAGCGCGCTGCCGTGCAAGGCGCTGGCCAACGTTTGCACTTCAGTAATACGCGCATTACTTTGCAGTTCAGGGACTTCACCGCGGCCTAATTGTTGGGTAGCCAGCGCCAAATCACGAAAACGGCGCGTGAACCGGTAGGCCAGCAGCATGGCCAAGGCAGCCGCCAGCGCAATTGCCAGCGCCACAATTGCCACGGTTTTTTCAATGGCACTTTGCGTTTGTGCGGTGAAGTCACTTTCGGGCACGGCCACTACCAGACGCCAGCGCAGGCCGTCGCTTTCGCCAAAGGGCTGAGCGGTGACGATGAGCGCATCTTCACCAAAAGCAACGCGGCGCGATGATGCCGCGCCGGTGCCCGGCTTGATAAATGCCGACGGGTTGGCCACCAGGTCGGCGTAGCTTGCACGCACTATCTGGTTTTGGCTGACGTCGGGCTTCAATCGCTCTACCTTGCCAGCTGTCTCAACGTACAACGCATCGCCGGTGGAGCTGGCCACCAAAAGCGCCTTGTCGTCGACCAAAAAAGCCACGCCACGCGGACTGATGGTCAAGCTTTGCATAAGCTCGGACAAGCGCTTGAGATACACCTCGCTTGCAAACACGCCGAGCACTTTGCCCTCTTCGCTAAAAATAGGCTGCGACAACGTAATGACTAACTGGTTTTTGGCTGCTGACGCGTAAACCGGTGTGTACACCCGCTTGCCTGCAGCAACTGCATCCAGGTACCAAGGCCGTGCGGTCGGTTCAAATTTTTTCCCTTCAGGCTTCAGCAATCCGGTACGGTCGCCAGCGAACTGGGCGGCGTAAAAAGTACGCTCGGTTTCGCCACGTTTTTGAATGCCGACCCGCGTTGCACCCGCGGTATCAAGCGAGAGCGGTTCCACCCCGACAAACTCGCCCGCCGCGCTGCCAAAGTACATATAGGAACCGCTGGGAGTCATGCGGCACAGGTAGAACGCGGTGTCTTCAAAAAATGCCAGATCAGTCACCAACTTTCTGGCGCGCGCCAATTCCGCCGGGCTGCCCCGGCTGGGAACCAGGCCATTAAAAACAACCTGCGCCTGCCGCAGGTGGTCCTCCGTGTCGGTTTGAATGCGTTTGGCCACGTCGCGCACAATCGCTTCGGCCAGCAGATTGGAGGTCTGTGCGTTGCTTCGGTACAGCACCCACCCCACCACTGCCGCGGGCACTACGCAAAAAAGCAGCAGGGTGACTAAAAATATCGTTCGCAGCGAAAAAGACCGGGCGGGGCGGGGCGACGCCATCACAAGCCCACCATCTCGACCGCATCAAACGGCATGGTGCGGCTTGGAATTTGCACAATCGCGCGGCGACCGAATTTGACGGCGCCGGTTACCAGGCGTGCAGTTTGCACGCTGGCGGTGATTTTCCAATCCAGCGCGGGCTGCCCGCTGTACAGCTTGAGAACGGCCGTAACAACGTCGCCCACCGGCGTGGTGGTGCCGCTGCTGCCAAAAGGGCCATCGAGCTTGGCGAATGCGACTGGCCCGCTGTGCAGAGCAATGTTCAATGTAAACGGTGGCAAAAATCGGTCAGCAAAACGCTGATTGATGTAGTTGTCAAGCCGGCGCGTGGTGTCATTTAAACCCCAAGCCGCACGGGCAGCCCGCAGGCCATGGTTAACCGACTGGGTGTCGCCCGCTTCGACAAAAACGCACAACATGCCGTCACCCACAAACTGCATGTGGTGCGCGCCAAACAAATGCACGGTGTCGCCTACCGTGCCGTAAAACTGCTGAATGACATCGCCCAACTCGGCGCTGGACAAGCGCTGCGCCCAATGCCCGTAGTCGCGCATGTCGGCAAATAACGCAGTGGCATTGGCAAATTTTTCGCTTTGGCGCACAAAGCCGCCGTCTGGCCATTGCTCGCTGAGGCTCTGGCTCAGCCTGGCCTCGTAAAGCTCAATGATGTTGTGGCGTTCGGTTTGCAGCGCGGTTTCGACTGCAGCCTCAAAGGCCATGTTTTTCATCAGGTCGGCGCGCACCAGCTTGTTAAGTTGCGCTGCGACGGCGTCGCGCAGTTCTTCGGGCTCAAACGGCTTGGTCAGGTAGTCATCAGCGCCGCTCGTCATGCCGTAGCGCATGTCACCGCGCTCTGCTAATGATGTCAACAAAACAACCGGCATAGCGGCAAACGCTGGGTTGTTGCGAATACTTTCAAGCACCTGAAAGCCGTCCATCAGTGGCATTTGCACATCACTGACGACCAGGTCGGGGCGGTGGGCGTTGATCAACGCCAAGCCTTTTTCGCCGTCTTCGGCAGCAAACACCTCGTAGCCGTCTTTTCTCAAGATCTGGCTAACCAGCATTCGGGTGCCCGCGTCATCGTCCATTACTACCACTACAGGCATGTTGCTCCGAAAAAAAGTATTACACGGCCGCGATTTTAGAAGCCCGGAGCACTTGAACTGGCGTATTGGCGAGCAAACTCAGCGCATGATCCATGACTTGTGGTTCAAACGCCATTTGAACGTGCGCTACTGCTCGAAGCAGTCGGTTGTCTGCCCCGCGCAGGGTAGCAGTTGACGTGGGGAAAACAATGTTGTCGCTGTTGGCGTACCAGCAAGTGAAAAGAGCGTGGCGGTCTACCGGCATGTTTTTATCAAGGCCGGCCTGCCAGCTGGACGCCAAGCGCATTTGCATACCGTTGATGCCGTGGCTGAACCGCGCCAGCCACGTGCCGCCATGCGGGGTTCCTATCGTCACCACGTGGTGCACCCTAGCCTCAGCTTTCATGGTTTGCAGCCACGCGCGTGCGGCCAAGCCGCCCATGGAGTGACAGACCAGCAAGGGCGGCATGCCGCTGGCAAGAGTGACTTGCGCGACGGCGGCTTCAATTTGTGGGGTGTAGTCGTCAATAGAGCCAAACACGGGCTCAAGGCTGAGCGCCACAAACGCATGGCCATTGCCCTGCAGGCGTTTAAGCCACGGCGTCCAAAACCCGCGATTGCAAAAGAACCCGTGAATGAAAACAACGCCGCGCTTGCCTTGAATCACGTCGCTTGCTGACAAGTTGTCTGCCACGGCATGCGCACGAAACGGCTGGCGCCAGCAAAAAATACGCGGTGCGACCAGCGCTTCGCCCAACCAGGCTTTGAACAGCTCTATTTGGGTAGCCAGTGGCGCGGGGTCGGTTTTGTTGATCTGCCGCAGCAGTAAAAACTCAATGCCCAAAAAGCCGATGTAGGCCAGCGCAATCAGCAGACTACCCAATATGGCAAACCCCGGGCCGCTTTGGTAAAACCAGGCAAGCCAGCCGAGGCTTGCAGCCAGCAGGCAAAAAGTGATGAATCGCTGTAGTCTTGCCAACATAGCCTGTTTCTTGAGAGAAATCAGGCCAATATCAGGCCAATTTGACTTCAGTGCGTGCCAGCTTTTTCACTAACCCTTGCGCCAGGCGATTAACCACGCCATAAACCGACAGCTGTGGATTAGCGCCGATGCTGGTGGGGAAAAGCGAGCCATCGTGGATAGACAAGTTTTCAATTTGCCAATGCACGCCGTCTGGCCGCGTGACGCCGAGCTTTTCAGTACCGCCCAAGCCGCAGCCACCCATGACGTGCGCGCTGACTACTTTGGTCAGCAGTGGTTTCATCGGCAGCGCATTGACCGCATCACGGGCTTGGCTCCATGTGGTGTAGGTGCCTGCCATTTCGTGGAGTGGCAGCACTTTAAGCGCTCCTGCGGCGAACTGAATTTCCATCATGGACAGCAGCGCGCGGCGTGCGCCGTCCATCACGTAGTCGGTCAGCGTGTAGTCGAGCGCGGGGGAGCCATCGCTGCGCAACTTGACTTGACCCCCGCGTGACTGGTCATGAAAACCGTCGCGCATCAAGGCGAGCAGCGTGTGGTTGTGCGGAAACGCTTTGAGCAAATCATGCTGCGCTTGCCCCATGCCGGGCACGGTCGATGCAAAAATAATGGGGTGCAGCGGCGGCGCTTCAAGTTTGTAGCCAATTGGCCCGTCGATGGCCTGGGTCTCTAAAAAATGATCGGTGTAGATGGTTTGCGGTGCGCCCGCCCACGCTTCGACTTTTTGCTCAAACACACCAGACGACATGACGACTGGGTGCAGGAAGGTTCTCTTGCCCAAGGTACCGTGCGGGTCAGGGGCATTACTGCGCAATAACACTGCCGGGGAGTTAATGGCACCGCCTGCCAGCACATAATGTTTTGCTATTATTTTAGTAGCTGTTCGCGCCCGTATTGGCTGGTCTTTACCTGTATTTAATGCTTGAGAAATGCACAAAAGGGCGGTTACTCGACCATTTGCAATTTCAAACCGCTCAGCGCGCGTTTCAACCAGCATTTGTGCGCCTTTGTCGAGCGCCGCGGGGATGGTGGTGACGAGCATGGATTGCTTGGCATTGGTCGGGCAGCCCATACCGCAGGAGCCTAAATTCCAGCAGCCTTTCACATTACGCGCAATAGCCTGCGCAGGTATGCCCAACTTGGCGGCGCCGCGCCGGAGCAAGTCGTTGTTTTCGTTGGGTGGGGTGAGCCAGGGCCCAATATTAAGGCGCCGCTCGGCCTGCTCAAAATAAGGCGATAACGCATCCAGGTTGTAATCTGCCAAGCCGAAATTGTCTTGCCAAAACTTCAATGTGGGAGCGGGCGTGCGAAACGAAGATGTCCAGTTAACTGTCGTAGAGCCGCCCACGCAACGGCCTTGCAAAATAGTGATGGCTTTGTCTTCGGTTTTGCGGGCAGCGCTTTCTTGGTAGAGCTGGGGGTAGGCTTCCGATTCTTTTTGTTGAAAGTCGCTGCTGCTTTTTAGCGGACCTTCTTCAATGATGACGACTGTCAAACCGGCTTTGGTCAACAGCTCGGCTGTGATGCCAGCGCCTGCGCCGCTGCCGATGATGGCGACATCGCAGCTAATTTGTTCAGGCGGGGCGGCAAATGCGCCTCCCATGACTTTCCAGCCTCTAGCTAGGCCGTCTTTGATGGGGTCTTGAATTTTGCTCATGGTGTGGAGTCGTTTTAAACCGCGAGTGGGCCAGGGTAGCCCAGCGTTAACCAGGTCGCAGGTTCTGAAAAGTAAGCGCCCGCTGTAATGTCATGGAGCGCAGCATAGGCCTGCTGGCGCACGGCCAAGCTGGAGAATCGCATGTCTTGAAGCGCCGCTTGTGTCTCTGGTACGGTGGCTGTCGCCCAGGGCGTGTTCAAACCTGCCAACGCTAAGCGGCCAGCGCCCGAGCCCAAAATCGACACCAGTTGCGACAATTCAGCTTGCGCGTGCGGTGGCAAGGCGCTAATTAACACGTCAATTCGATCCAGTAACGCGGCCAGCGCTGCATCTTTGGCAGCCGGCTGATCGGGCAAGGTTTTGTCGAGCACCGCCAGGCCAATCGCGCGAAACACACTTTTGCCAATGGCCGTTAACGCGCCGCGCTCAAGGCCAGGCTGGATCAATGCCGCTGCGCCACCGACTACCGCCAATGCAGCGGCCGAGACAATACCGAGTTTGAGCCAGGTTCTTCTTTGCATGCTGTGCAGTTTCGCATGCTGGCCTGCGTTTGCAATAGAGCGGGGTTACTAGATAAACTTGGGGTAAATATCCATTTCACTTTAGATGAACGCATCTGCCAATCAAATTCACCAAGCGCTTGAAACTGTTGCACGGCTAAGGCAGTCGCGCACAGGACAGCCACACATGATTGCCGCTAACGCAGCCATCAAGCGCTTTCAGGCGCAGCGTTTCAAGGCTACTTACGCTGACTTGTTGCAAAGCCCTCGCTACCAAACTGCGGCGCGCTTTTTTTTGCATGAGTTGTACAGCGATAAAGACTATGCAGAACGTGACCAGCAGTTTGCGCGAATTGCGACCACGATTGCCAAGCTGTTTCCGCAATCGGTAGTGAACACAGCCGCCGCGCTGGCCGAGGTACATGCATTAACCGAGCGGCTGGACGATGCAATGGCTCACGCCTACCTGGCGTTGCAGCCCAGCAGCAGCTTGCAGGCCGATGCGGCACGCTACATTGCTTGCTGGCGAAAGGTGGCGGACCCTGCGGCTCGACACCAACAACTTGAAGTCGTGCTGGCACTTGGCCAGTCGCTTGACAGCTTGACGCGAAAGCCCGGGCTAAGAACGCTGCTAAAAATGATGCGCGGGCCAGCCGCGGCAGCGGGTTTGGGGTCATTGCAACAGTTTTTGGAGTCGGGGTTTGATGCTTTTCACACCATGCGCGGCGCCGATGAGTTTTTAAAACTAATCACTCTGCGCGAGACGGACTGGATTCAACGTCTGTTCGACGAGGATGCTGTCGCTTGTGAGACCAAATTGACTGAATTACTGGCACGCCAAGCCGCAACCTGAAGGTTTACTAGGACAAGCCCCCGGCGGACTCAAATCTCAAGTGCAACACCTCAAATCAACTAAGGTGTAGAAATGACCAAACCGCAGCATTACCAGCAGCTTCAATACGAAGAGCGCATCGCTATTGCAAGCTATCAAGCCCAAGGATTGAGTATTCGGGCCATGGCCCGAATACT
>JANOWB010000278.1:0-7855 GCA_031417695.1 Polaromonas sp. | reverse complement strand
CCCAGCAACGCATTGCCGCCGTAGCCCGAGCCATAAGACCAAATCTCGCGCGTTTCGGGAAAGTGCGATATGTATTTAATCGGGTTGCAGGGCCATTTCACGTCTTGCTGCCCAGCTTTAAGCGGCGCGCCTACGGTATGTACGCACGGTACAAAATCGCCGTCGGTGCCCAGCACATCAAACACCGCTTTGCCCATGCGCGTCATGATTTTCATGTTGACTGCAACGTAAGGGCTGTCAGACAACTCAATACCGATGTGCGCAATCGGCGAGCCAAGTGGGCCCATTGAAAACGGCACCACATACATCGTGCGGCCGGTCATGCAGCCGTCGAACAGCGGCTGCAGGGTGCTGCGCATCTCGGCTGGGGCCATCCAGTTGTTGGTCGGGCCGGCGTCTTCTTTTTTAGCTGAACAAATATAAGTGCGGTCTTCAACCCGGGCGACGTCGGTGGGGTCACTACACGCCAAAAAGCTGTTGGGCCGCTTGACGGGGTTGAGCTTTTTAAACGTGCCTGCGTCAACGAGTTGCTGGCACAGGCGCTGGTATTCAGCCTCAGAGCCGTCGCACCAGTAAATGCCTTCGGGCTTGCACAGGGCGGCCATGTCGGCAACCCAGGCGATCAGCTTCGCATTTTTGACATAGCTCGGCGTGTTGAGATGTATGCCTTGCATGGCGGGGTGGTTCATAGGGGGAAAACTCCAAAGTTAAAGCGCAATGTCGGTAAATGTCTGACTGAACGGCTGATGCGTCAAACGTTTATCGGCAGCAAGCTTTGATGGGGTGAGTGGGGTGATTGGGCAGGATTAAAAACGCTGGTTTGAGCCGCGTTTTAAAGTAATGAACGTCCATTTTAAGAACTTCAACCGAGAGTTACCGAAGGGGTACATCTAAAAGATATGCAAAACTTGCATGAGGTTATGCGCTAATTTGGCTTCCTGGTCACGCGCCGAGTAGGCCAACACGGCTGTAAACGGGCGAAAAAAAGCCCGCTAGTGGCGGGCTACTTCGGGCGTGGCCTGACGCTTTAAGCCATGAAAATAGCTATAAAGGCTAGCAAAAACATCAGCACCCCACCCACAATGGGCAAAATAAGCGGTGCAGCATGCGCCACGGCGTCAATCGCGTCAGGCTCAATATGCGCGGCTGCAGTGTCGCTGGACGCGGGGTTGGGGGTGTGGCTGGTTGAATGCGAAGCGTTTGACATGAAAAATCCTGATGAACACGTGGCCGTATTTTACCTTTTTGCGCAAGCCGTAGCTTTGAAAGACTCCCGACGTGCCTCAATTGCTTTCAGTTCAGATCGGCATTGCCCGCCGCGTGAAGATGGGCGAGCGTACCGTTTTAACCGCCATGGGCAAGCAGCCGGTCGAGGGCAGCGTGCCTGTCATGCCGCTCGGTTTAATGGGCGACGAGCAGGCAGATTTATCGATTCATGGTGGGCTGGAAAAAGCCGTTTACGCTTATCCGTCTGAGCATTACGCGGTGTGGCGGGCCGCCCGGCAAAGCCAAGGCGTAGGCGGGTTCGATGACTCCTTGCCGCCCGGCCTGCTGGGCGAAAACCTGACGCTCGAGGGCCTGCTGGAATCGCAGGTGTGGGCAGGCGACGTGCTGCAGTTTGCCAACTGCGCGTTGGCCGTTACCCTGCCGCGTGAGCCGTGCCACAAGTTCAACGCGGCCATGGGTTTTAGCGAGGCCAGCCGCTTGATGGCAACCCAAGGTTTGTGCGGTTTTTACCTGTCGGTGCGGGAAGCGGGTTCTATCAGCGCGGGCGAGTCGTTCAAGTTGATTCCTGGCCGACGCAGCGTCAGCATCCCGCAATTGTTTAACGCCAAGATGAGCAAACATCTGCGTTAAGACAAGGTCGATCAGTTCAATAACGCTATTTATTTAATAGCTGCTAGCGCCCGTATCTATTGGGTTATAGGCACTATTGATGCCTATTTTTGCCTCTTTACGCTTAATTTTTGCCTATTTATGCTGTGCAGTGGCCTCAAAACCCGCTGCATTGAGTGCCGCCAGAACTTGGACTATGTGCGCGGGCCCCCGGGTTTGAATGACCAGTTCAATCTCAACGTTTTGCACCGCCAGCATGGTGAAGGCACGCTGGTGATGCACCTCGTCAATATTGGCGCCTGCTTCCGCCACAGTGGCAGTAATTTTGGCCAGCGAGCCGGGCACGTCCCGCACGCTGACCGTAATGCGGGCCAAACGCCCGGCACGCACCATGCCCCGTTCAATGATGGACGCCAGCAGCAGCGGATCAATATTGCCGCCGCACAGCACCAGCCCCACTTTTTTGCCCGCAAACCGTTCGGGGTACTTGATAAGCGCGGCCAGCCCAGCGGCGCCCGCGCCTTCAACCAGCGTTTTTTCAATTTCCAGCAGCATGACGATGGCTTGCTCAATGTCGCCTTCCTCGACCAGCAGCATGTCGCTGACCAGCTCTTTGATGATGGCAGTTGCAATTGCGCCCGGTGTGCCGACTGCAATGCCGTCGGCAATCGTGCTGCCGCCTTGCGGGTGCTGCGTGCCTTTGATGGCGTTGACCATGCCCGGAAAGCGGCTGGTTTGCACGCCCACAATGTCGATGGACGGTTTGATGGCTTTCGCCGCGACAGCAATGCCCGCTATCAGCCCGCCACCACCCACTGCAATTACCAGCGCGTCAAGCTCGGGCACGGCCGCCAGCATTTCCAGGCCAACAGTGCCCTGCCCTGCCACGATGGCGTCGTCGTCGTACGGGTGAACAAAAACCATGCCGTGTTCTGCCGCAATAGCCAGCGCGTGCGCGCGTGATTCGTCTAGCGTGTCGCCGTACAAAACCACATCTGCGCCAAAGCCGCGCGTGCGTTCAATCTTCACGCCCGGGGTAAAGCGCGGCATCACAATCGATGCCCGTAAACCAAGTCGCTGCGCGTGATAAGCCACACCTTGCGCGTGGTTACCAGCGCTCATGGCCACTACGCCGCGCTGACGCTCAGCCGCTGTGAGCTGCGCCAATTTATTACACGCGCCCCGCTCTTTGAAAGAAGCGGTATATTGCAAATTCTCAAACTTCAAAAAAACTTGGCACCCGGTAATTTGAGACAGCGTGCGCGACTCGACACACGGCGTGTTCAGCACCTGGCCTTCGAGGCGTTGGGCGGCCAGTTGGATATCAGCAAGCGTAGGCATAGCAGTCCTTAACCGCACTGCGCTAGCGGCAATGCGGCCGGTGAGGGTTTAGGGTGTAGCGTTGATTATGCGGGTGCAACTTGCGGCATATTGCACACTTTGCCAAGCGGCAGCTGTAGTCCTTGCGGGTCGGCTCAACGTTATGAGCTTGCCGCGACATTTTGCGGTGAAGCTTTTCCAACCTTTGGAGGCGTGATGAAAACCAAGCGTTTTGCACCTGATCAGCTGATGTTGTCCCCGGGCCTGAAAGATGCGCCCGTGCTCGACCTGATGTGTTCGCACTTTGTGCTGACGCTGGCTGCACGCCAAGGCGCAAAATTTAACGTACGGCGCGACTTGAACAGCATGCTGCTGCTATCGGGCCGGCATTTGGTGTGGCCGCTGCCTGCGCTGCAGCGGTTGCGTGAATTCTTGGGCAGGCGCTGCAAAGACAACGATTTTTGGCGCGGCCATGAGGCATTGACTGACGCGCAATTTATGGCGCGGCACGGCGTGTGGCGTGGCCCATACGAGGAAGGCACCTTGTTCTTTTACCTAGACGAACATGCCAAAGATCAACCCAAAGACCTGCTGAGTGTGCTGGCAGCCACCGGCGAATGGCTGGCCCACGCCCTGAAAAAGCAATCTACGCTGGTCGAAAAAAATATCGATTCGCTGGCCAACCTGCTGCAGCTGAATCAGGCCGAACGCGCGCTGCTGCTGTACGGCACGCTGGCACGCTACCAGCGAGACCTGCGCTCGCTGCTGGTCGAGTTCAAGGTCAATAACGCGCCCGAGGCATTTGCGGCGCTGGCCGATGTGGCGGGTGTCAAAGCGCATGAGGTAGCGGAGGCGCTGCGTGCGGGTTCGCGCCTTGAGCGCATCGGCATGGTCGAAAACCTGATTTCTGAGCACAACATCACCGACCTGGCCGACTTGATGAAAGTCAGCGAAAAACTGCCGCCCGTGCTGATGCGTGAGTACCGCGACAACAACGAGCTGATGGCTGTGTTTACTCGCCCGGCCGCCCGCAGCACGCTAAACGCTGGCGATTTTGCGTTCGTCAAAGAAGACGCCGATGTGCTGATTGCGCTGTTAAAAAATGCAGTGGCCGCGCAAGAGCAAGGCGTGAATGTGCTGCTGTACGGCCCGCCGGGCACTGGTAAAACCGAGCTGGCCCGTGTGGTGGCGCAGGCGGCGGGTCTGGATTTGTTCGAAGTTGAGTCCAGCGACCGCGACGGCAACGCGCTGAGCGGTCGAGACCGCTACCGCTCACTGCAAATTGCGCAGGTGTTCTTAAAAAGCAGCAAGCATTCGGCGCTGCTGTTTGATGAGGTAGAAGATGTATTTCCGCCGATATCAAGCGAAGCCGCGCAGCTGCTTGCCCGGTCTGACCAATTGCCCTCGCCCACCAGCAACTCGGTAAGTGGCAAAGCTTGGGTGAACCAGATTTTGGAGTCCAACAGCGTGCCTACGCTGTGGGTGACCAACCGCATCGAGCAAATTGACCCGGCCTTTCGCCGCCGCTTTGCCTACCACCTGGAGCTGCGCTCGCCACCGCCTGGCGCGCGTGAGGGCGTGGTGCGTAAGACGCTGGAAGGCGTGCAGGTCAGCGACGCGTTTGTGGCCAAACTCACGGCGCGCAAGGGCTTGACGCCGGCGCAAATTCGCACGGCGGTGCAGTTTGCGCGCTTGGCCGGCGAGCCGGGCAAAGTGGTGGATGCGGGCGGCATGCAGGCTATTTTGGAAGGCGGTGCTCCGTCACTTTTGGAGTCACTGATCGAGCGACAACTTAAAAATGCCGATGCCGCGCTGGGCAACAAGGCAGACGTTGCGGGCCGTAAAACTGTCACCACTTACGACCTGGCCATGCTCAATGTCGAATCACGTTTCGAGATTCCGCGCATCGTTGAGGCCCTTAAATCGCGTGGCCACGGCGCGTTGTGCTTTTACGGCGCGCCTGGCACGGGCAAAACCGCTTTGGCCGAGCACATTGCCAAGGCGCTCGACAAACCCCTCATCATCAAGCAAGCGAGTGACTTGATGAGTAAATACGTGGGGGAAACCGAGCAAAACATGGCCGCCATGTTCAAAGAAGCTGAGCTAGAGAAAGCCGTGCTGCTGCTCGACGAAGCCGACAGTTTTCTGCAAGACCGGCGCGGCGCACAGCGAACGTACGAAGTCACTGAAGTCAATGAAATGCTGCAAGGCATGGAGCGACATAATGGCATTTTTATTTGCACCACCAACTTGCTGGACAAAATTGACCAAGCCGCGCTGCGCCGGTTTACGTTCAAGATCAAGTTCATGCCACTAACCGCAGTGCAGCGCGAAAGCATGTTTGTGACAGAAGCATTGGCAGGCGACGCTGCGTTGCTAACGCTTGACCTGCGCAACCGACTTGCCAAGCTGACGCAAATTTGCCCGGGCGATTTTGCGGCAGTCAAACGCCAAACCGATATTTTGGACGCCGTGTTTTCAAGCGATGAATTCATGAGCCAGCTAGAAGCCGAGCACCGCATCAAACCGGAAGTGCGCGAGGCGCGGGGCATGGGGTTTGTGCAGTAATTAGAAATAGTGAGCTATTTATTTCATAGCTGCTCGCGCCCGTATTTGTTGGGCTACAACTAGATTTGACGTAGTAAATACGAACAACTAGGCGCAGTTGGTGCGGCATCGTGTTCTTGCCAGCTTTTCAACAGGAGTCGGCAGTAAAACCAACTCAGCAGTACCAGCAACACGGCAGCCCTGGTGGCGTCAGCGGGCCCTAAGCTGCGCTTAAGGCGAAGCCAACGGCAACGTCGCCGCCTCGGCGGCTTCAGGCCGTGCAACGCCGAGCAGTTGAGCCACTGTAGGCGCAATGCTGGTAATTTCGACGCGGGTATCAATCTTGCCCGATGCATACCATTTGGGGCCGTAAACCAGCAGCGGCACATGGCTGTCGTAATCGTAGGGCGAGCCGTGGGTGGCTACTGCTGTGGCCGAGCTGAACATCCAGTTGGGCTTGAGCGCGTACTGCACATCGCCCGACACATCAGGGTGCCACGATTGGCGCAGCGGTTTAAAGAGTAACGCGCCGCTCAGCTGGTTGGCTAACAGCTCTTCTCGCGTGTAGGCCACTGCTATCGCAGGCTCGGCCAGCAGCAGCGCTTTGGCCTCACCAGCCACCGCCGTTCGGCTTGTGTTTTTGGTTGCGAGCAGTTTTTTATCAAGCAGCAAAGACGAGCCTGAAAAACCAATCGCCCATTTGCCCTCGCCAAATTTGGCCTCTAGCCCCGCATTCAATCGGCCCAGCAATTGCGATGAACTCAATCGGCCTGACGGCAAACCCTTTGCGCTAGAAGCTTCAGGCGCTGGCATAAATCCGTGGTCAGCGGTCAGCATGGCCACGTAATTGCCTTTGCCAATGGTTTTGTCCAAGCCTGCAAAGAACTGTTCTAGCAATCTGTCGAGTTGCAGCAAATGGTCATGCGACAAACGTGATTCAGCGCTGTAAGCGTGGTTGATGTAGTCGTGGCTAGACAAGCTCACCGCCAAAATATCAGTGGCGGCGCGCTGGCCCAATTGCTCGCCAGCAATCGCTGCGCGGGCAAAGTCCAGCGTTAACGCGTCGCCAAACGGGCTGCGCATCAAGCGGTTGTAAAACGCTGGGCCGGGAGCCGCGTCAGCGCTGGCGGCCATCAGCATTGGCAGCGCACCACCACCGGGGCCAAACCACGGCTGGTTGTCTGGCAGTGAGCGTGCGTAGGCTGCTTCAGGCAGCAGCGGCGTCCATTGGGCTCTGAAGTAACGGTCAGCTGGCTTGCTGGCGTAGTGCGCATCAACCCAAGCCGGGTGCTGCGCCATGTAGTGCGTAGTCGAGGCAAAGTTTCCGCTGGCTGCCATGTACATGTAGGCCACGCCATTTTTACCAGCGGGCAAAATCGCGCCGCGGTCTTTGCCCGATATGCCGATGACTTTAGACGCCGGGTTAGCAGTACGCAGCAGGTCGCCTACCGTTTGAACCTTCAGGTTTTTGGGGCTGGTGCCGTCGAAAGCGCTTGTTGCGTGGCCGATGTAAGTGGCGCTGGTGTCCTCGGTGTTGTAGACCGGTGCGCCGGTGTCTGGGTTGCGCCATTCGTTGCCGATGATGCCGGTGCGGCTGGGGTACGCGCCGGTCAACATCACGGCGTGGCCTGCTGCTGTCACGGTAAAAGCATGACCATAGTGCGCGTTGGCAAACCAGGTGCCACGGTCTAAAAATCGGGCAAAACCATCAGGTGCCAGCTGGTCTCGCAGGCCCATGAGCTGGCGCTGCGGCAAGCCGTCGACTGCCAAAAATACAAGCAACTTGGGCGGCGGCGCGCTGGTAGTGGCTGGCGTCAGGGCTGTGCATCCGCTTAGGGAAGTGAGGACCGCGCTTACCAAGATTAACCAGCTCAACTGGCGAGGCAGGTTTGAGCGGCGCAAAAAGAGTGTTGTCATTCGGAAATTGCCTCGTTGTAAGTTATTCAAGACGCCTTGGCCGACTAAATGCTTTTCCACACGATTAAATTATCTTTTTTCGGCATTAAAAAGGGGCGGATTCAAGTACGAAGTGCAACGTTCAGAAATAGGGTGGGCCAAGAGTCAATAGGATGGGCTCTTTGTGACCAGCCAGTCTCAACGAAGCACCATGACTTACAAACACTTGACCCGAGAAGAACGATACCAAATTCAC
>JANOWB010000277.1:0-10774 GCA_031417695.1 Polaromonas sp. | reverse complement strand
TCGAAAAGGCCGCCAGTTCCACTTTCGTATTGGCAGTCATTTTGTCTGCCATTGCCCTTGCCTGGAACTACCTGTTTAACGCGGCGTTTGAACGCTGGGAGTCCAGGCAGGTGGCAAAAGGAAGAAGCTTTATCCGGCGGTTGGTGCATGGGGCGGGCTTTGAAGGTGGTCTGACGTTGATCCTTGTGCCGGTCATGGCGCTGTGGCTCAACACCACATTTCTGGCCGCTTTTCTGGCGAATTTAGGGCTTTTGGCCTTTTTCTTCGTTTACGCCATTGGCTACACCTGGGCTTTCGACAAAGTCTTTGGATTGCCGCTGTCGGCTTTGCCGGCAGATAAAGCCTGACACCTACGCTGACCAAGCTTAAGTCAAACCCAATGCATAGCCAGGCTTGCAAATAACCAGCTTATGGCTGTCATTCAGGCTTTTTGCCAGCACCAGCAAGTCCTGGTCGCCGGTAATCAACAGCGATGCCTCGGCAGCAACGGCTGCGTGAATGAACATGTCGTCGTTTGCATCGCGGCTGTGAGCCATTTCACCAATGCTTTGCGGCACCTCGACCCAAATGGCCGCTGCGCTGAGGTCGTGCAAAACGGCTTTGCGTTCTTCAAGGGTGATGTAGCGGTCAAACTTGGGTTTCCACAGGCGTGACTCCAACTCGGCAAAGGTGGCGGTTGTGAACACCACGCGGTGGTCAGTCAGCACCTTGGCCAACAGCTTTGCGGGGGCGCCATCAGGCGACAGCGCGGCACTGATAAGGACGTTAGTGTCTATGACGATGTGCATGGCCTACAACCCTCAGCCATGCAATATTTCAACTTTCATCGCTGAGTAATTCGTCCAGTTTTTCTTGCGTCAACCCACGCTCACGCGCCTGGGTAGCCGTGGCTTGCATCGTGTTCTTGAGCCGGTTGGCGTAAAACGTCCGCATGTCTTCATAGTCTTGCGCGGACACCATCACGCCTACAATGCGGTTGTGGCGAGTGATGCGAACAGGCTCTTTTTGCGCCATGTCGATCATTTGCCCGAACTGGGTTTTGGCGTAGTTGGCGGTTAGGAGTTGCATCGGGTAATATTAGCACGAATCGTTCGATTTGAACGCTTTTGATGTTGGCATGGGCGTCGATGGAATGCATGGCCCCCATCGAATCGCTCGGAGCAAAAAATTCCCACTTTCAGCCCATATATATCCGACTTTTAAGCCATCAGGGCAATAAATACGGGCGCTAGCAGCTCTTATATAAATAGCAAATACACCATAGGTTGACCGCCAAAAAGAAACCCGCCCAAGCTGCCAGGGGCGGGTTTTGCTTATTGGCTGGTTGGCTACATCAACGCGACTTCTACCCGTCGGCCTTCTGCCGCGCTGGTGGCACCGGCCTTGATGTCATCGGGCTTTTTCAGCTCAATTTTGTCAGCGGGCACGCCTGCAGCAATGAGCAAGTCTTGCACGGCAAAGGCGCGCATTTTGGCAATGGCGGCATTTTTAACCAGGTCGCCTGATGCATCTACATAGCCGCTGATAGCGGCTTTTTTGCCGCCTGCTACGCCTTTGACAATCGCTGCCAGCGCTTCTTTGCCGCCGCCTGCGATTTCTGACTTGCCGGATGCAAAGTAGAACTTGACCACATCGCCTTCTACCTTGACGGATGCAGCGTCGGCTTCAGTAGCGGCAGTAGCCCCAGCCGTTGCAGGCATTGCCGCGGCTGGTGCGCTGATGGCCGCTGGAGTCGCCACAGCAGGCAGTGGCGCATCACCACCATGCACCTTCACCACCAGCGGCACGATCAGCAGCGCCACGATGTTGATGATTTTGATCAGCGGGTTGATGGCCGGGCCAGCGGTGTCTTTGTACGGGTCGCCAACGGTGTCGCCGGTTACGGCGGCCTTGTGCGCCTCACTGCCTTTACCGCCGTGGTTGCCGTCTTCGATGTACTTTTTGGCGTTGTCCCACGCGCCGCCGCCGGTACACATCGATATCGCCAAAAAGATGCCGGTGATGATGGTGCCCATCAGCAGGCCGCCAAGCGCTTTTGGCCCCAGTGCCAAACCAATCACCACGGGCACAACAACGGGCAGAAGAGACGGGATGATCATTTCCTTAATCGCCGATGTGGTCAGCATGTCTACCGCAGCGCTGTAGTCAGGCTTGCGTTTGCCGGCCATGATCAGGCCGTCGGCAAACTGGCGGCGCACTTCCACCACCACTGAGCCCGCTGCGCGGCCCACGGCTTCCATTGCCATCGCGCCGAACAGGTACGGAATCAGTCCGCCGATGAACAAACCAACAATCACCATCGGGTCGCTCAAGTCAAAGCTGATGGCTTTGCCGTAGCTTTCCAGTTTGTGCGTGTAGTCGGCGAACAGCACCAGTGATGCCAAGCCAGCGGAGCCAATCGCGTAGCCCTTGGTCACGGCTTTGGTGGTGTTGCCTACTGCATCGAGTGGGTCGGTTACGGCGCGCACTTCGGGCGGCATGTCGGCCATCTCGGCAATGCCGCCTGCGTTGTCGGTAATCGGGCCGTACGCGTCGAGTGCCACCACGATACCAGCCATGCTGAGCATGGCGGTAGCGGCAATCGCAATGCCGTACAAGCCCGCCAATTTGAACGACACCAAAATCGCGATGCACACAAATACCACCGGCCAGGCTGTTGAGCGCATCGACACGCCCAGGCCCGCAATGATGTTGGTGCCGTGGCCCGTGGTGGACGCCTGCGCAATGTGTTTGACGGGCGAGTACTGCGTGCCCGTGTAAAACTCAGTGACCCAGACCAGCGCAGCAGTCAGTACCAAGCCGACAGCGCATGCGCCAAACAGCTTCATCTGGCTGCCGGTGGCGGTAATGGCGTTGTCCGGCATGATGGCTGTAGTCACGAAGTAAAACGCGACCAGTGACAAGACGCCTGCAATGGCCAGGCCCTTGTACAGCGCAGGCATGACGTTTTTCATGCCGGGCGATGCTTTGACGAAAAAGCAGCCGATGATCGATGCGACGATGGACACCGCGCCCAGCACCAGCGGGTACAGGACCGCGTTGGTAGGCGAGCTGGTGACCAGCAAAGCGCCCAGCACCATCGTGGCTATCAACGTCACCGCATAGGTTTCAAACAAGTCGGCTGCCATGCCAGCGCAGTCGCCCACGTTGTCGCCTACGTTGTCGGCAATCACCGCCGGGTTGCGCGGGTCGTCTTCAGGTATGCCGGCTTCAACCTTGCCGACCAGATCTGCACCTACGTCAGCGCCTTTGGTGAAAATACCGCCACCGAGCCGCGCAAAAATCGAGATGAGCGACGAGCCGAAAGCAAAGCCGATCAACGGGTTTAGCAGGGCGGCTGTTGGCGTTTGCGCGCCCACCAGGTACCAGTAAAACCCAGCTACGCCGAGCAGGCCCAGGCCGACTACCAGCATGCCGGTAATCGCGCCGCCCCTGAAGGCGACATCAAGCGCAGGGCCAATGCCTTTGGTGGCGGCTTGCGCGGTGCGTACATTGGCGCGTACCGATACGTTCATACCGATGAAGCCGCAGGCGCCCGACAGCACTGCGCCAATGACAAAACCAATGGCGGTTTTGACATCCAGAAAGATATAAATTAGTACCGTGAGCACCACGCCCACGATCGCAATCGTTTTGTACTGCCGCGCCAAGTAGGCAGCCGCCCCGGTTTGAATGGCGGCTGCAATTTCCTGCATGCGTGCGTTGCCAGCGTCTTGCGACAAAATCCAGCTGCGCGCCCACACGCCGTAGACCACGGCGATCAGCCCGCACACAAGCGCTAGCATCAGCGCTGAGTTACTTGTCATGTTGAATTCCTCCTGTGTTTTTGCTTGGAGGGTTGAAACGCAAGCGTATCAACCCGCTGCGCTGCTTCCTCGTATTTCAATGCCCAATAAAAACGATTACTGCGTTGCGTCGTCTGGCCGTGCTTCAGTCGTGTAAGCACTGTCTGCGGCTTAGCGCCTTGTTCTCGTTTCTATTGGAAATCGCAATTTCTCATGGAATGAGACGATTGGCCAACAGGCGAAATTTAACGCGAAAACGTGACAACTTGGCATTTCGTCTGGCCTGAATCTGTAAAATAGGGGTAAGTCCTAGCGTGGTATTTCACAGCTTTCACTTGGTTTCATTTTTTCCATCCACTACCCACAAAAAATATTCATGGCACTAGACAAAGTTTCCCCCGGCAAAAACGCACCCGAAGAATTCAACGTCATCATTGAAATCCCGATGAACGCTGACCCGGTGAAGTACGAAGTAGACAAAGAGTCTGGCGCGATATTTGTAGACCGCTTCATGAGCACCGCCATGCACTACCCGACCAATTACGGCTACGTGCCGCAAACCTTGAGCGGAGATGGCGACCCGGTGGATGTGCTGGTGATCACGCCCGTGCCGCTGATTCCCGGTGTGGTGGTGACGTGCCGCGTGATTGGCATTTTGAAAATGACGGATGAAGCCGGTGAAGACGGCAAAGTACTCGCCGTGCCCATCGACAAAAAATGTTCGCTGTACACCCACTGGAAAAAGCCCGAGGACATGAACCCGCTGCGCCTGAAAACCATTGCCCACTTTTTTGAGCATTACAAAGACCTGGAAGAAGGCAAGTGGGTAAAAATTGGCGGCTGGGAAGGCCCGGACGCAGCTAAAAAAGAAATTACCGATGGCATTGCTGCGTATGCCGCGCTGCACAAGGCCTAAGCTTTTTAGCGATTTTAACCAATAAATACGGGCGCGAGCAGCTCCTTAATTTATAGCGTATGCAAGAGTCGACCAACCTGACTAACCTGACTTTTGCGGCTACTGACGTTGCCGTAGACGCAATGTTTATGCGCCAGGCACTGGCGCAGGCCCAGCTCGCTGGGGCGGTGGGCGAGGTGCCAGTAGGCGCAGTGGTGGTCTGCAACGGCCAGGTAATTGCCACTGGCCGAAACGCCCCAATAGGTGAGCACGACCCCACGGCCCATGCAGAAATCATTGCATTGCGTGCTGCTGCTGCTGCGCTGGGCAACTACCGCCTGCCCGAATGCGAGCTGTACGTAACGCTGGAGCCGTGCGCCATGTGCAGCGGCGCCATGCTGCATGCGCGGCTTAAGCGGGTGGTGTTTGGTGCGCCAGATGCCAAAACCGGCGCTGCGGGCTCAGTCATCAATTTGTTTGAACAAGCGCAGTTAAATCATCAAACGGCAGTGCAGGGTGGGGTGCTGGCTGATGAGGCGGCAGGCTTGTTAAAAGCGTTTTTCAGCCAGCGGCGGTTGGAAAAGCGCAACCAGCCGCCGGCTGTGGCCGACACTCCTCCGATCCACTAAGCCCGAGTTTTGCTGTCGATTGCATTAAATATGTAACGCCAGCAGGCTACTATGCGGTGGCGCTCGCCGCGGCCAGCAGCAGCCAGCCAAAGTTTCAACTCTTGAAAGAATTTTTAATGAACTACGTCCACATCGTTGCCCTTTTAGCGGTTGTTCAATTCATCGTTTTCAGTATGTTGGTGGGGCAGGCCAGGGGCGAGTACGGCATTGCCGCCCCAGCCATGACGGGCAATGAGCATTTTGAGCGCGCCGTTCGGGTGCAAATGAACACGCTGGAGCAATTGATTGCCTTTTTGCCAGCGCTGCTGATTGCCGCCGCTTATTGGCCGCAAACCTACGTGGCGGCAGCTGGCGTGGTGTATCTGGTGGGCCGCACGCTTTACCGCCAGGCTTATGTCAACAACCCCGCCAAGCGCGGCCTGGGCTTTTTGCTGACATTTTTGCCGACAACGCTGCTGGTTTTGGCCGGGCTGGTGGGTGCGGTGATGCGTTCGGCTACCTGAACATTAGCCAGGGCAGCCGCAAGCCGCTATTTAGTTAGGAGCTATTCGCGCCCGCATTTATTGGGCTACGGACCTAAATCTTGATTAATTTGTCTGCAATTGGGCCTTTTGCAGTGTCAGTGTCGGCCTACAGCCAGTTGGCTGTTGCGGCGACGAACCAATTTGCAACATCGTGTCAAACTTACATGAGTAAAAACAGTGGTTGTTTGTGGCGGCCGCCTTTGCCGCCGCTCCACTGGGCAAAATCTGGTTATGCACGTGAAATCTGAACGCTACGACAGTGACGCAGATGCGTTTCACCAAGCGCTGGCGCGTTTTAACGCCTCGCGCATGGCAGTGGCCACGCCGGGCGCCCATTGGCAGCAGCGCCTGGCTGCCGACCTCGACTACCAGCTAACCGAAGGCAGTTTTTTGGAGCTGATGCGCGCCAACGTAGCGCATTTGCTGCCCGAGCCGCATGGCACGGCAAGTGATTTTGTGAAATGGTTTGAAGACTTGGTAAGCACCGGCCCGGGCCAGCAACACGGTCTGTTTGACTGGCTGGCCAACCATGCCAGCAT
The DNA here is from genome assembly GCA_031417695.1 of Polaromonas sp. Lineage (GTDB taxonomy): Bacteria > Pseudomonadota > Gammaproteobacteria > Burkholderiales > Burkholderiaceae_C > Polaromonas. The sequence goes on along the minus strand of JANOWB010000277.1, from coordinate 4,402 downwards.
GGCGGATATGCGCTGGTTTTTAACCCAAGAAGCGGCAGGCGAAGCCGGGTTTGACGACTTGCTGGCCTACACGCAAGTCAAGTTGCCGGTGCGCGCCAAACTGGAATGCGCTCGCAACTATTGGGACGAAATGGGCCACGGCAAGCAAAGCGCCATGCACGGCCAAATGCTGGACCACATGGTGGCCGAGTTGGGCCTTGAACCGCGCATAGACACCACGGTTTGGCAGGCGCTGGCGCTCAGCAACACCATGCTGGGCCTGGCACTGAACCGCCGCTACACCTACCAGTCGATTGGTGCGCTGGGTGTAATTGAGTTGACGGCACCGAGCCGGGTTAAAAAAGTGTCAATCGGCATGAAACGCTTGGGCTTAGACGGGCGAATGCGGGCTTACTTTGATTTGCACGCTGCGCTGGATGTGTCGCACGCGCGCGCGTGGATTCGCGAGATCATTGCGCCGCTGGTGGAGGCTGACCCTTCGTGCGCACCGCACATAGCCGAGGGCGCGCTGATGCGGCTGGTGTGCGGCGAAAAGTGTTTTGACCGGTACAGCGCGGAGTTGCGGGGTACGTCCGATGCTATGCCGGAGCCAAACGAGCTGGCCGTGAACGAGCCAGAGTTTCAGCAGAAGGCCAGCTTTACAGCACGGGTGTCTGCATGACCCAGCATGCGCCCCCATGACCTTTTTTGACCCCGCTGCACTTGGCGAATTGCTGGCCCACCTTGCCGCCAGCGGCTACACGTTTACAACGCCAACGCCGCTTACGCACCAACGCGTATTGGCGCACCGCAAGGGCTACTACGCCGCCACCTTGCGTGATGTTTTTGGCTGGAATTTGCCTTTTTCGGCGCCTGGGTTGGCAGAGCAACTGCCGCCGCGTTTGGTCGACAAATTACGCGCCACTGGGCTGCTAGCTGCGCACGGCGACTATTTGAAAGCCGCCATTCGGGTATCGGGTTTGTCAGGTGACCTGTTCGTGCATTCAGCTTTCCCCACCGTGCAAGACGACGCCGTATTTTTTGGCCCTGACACGTACCGGTTTGCGCGGTTTATTGAGCAAGGGCTGAAGCAATTAGCGCAACCTTTGTCAGCAAAAAATCAGCCGTTGAAAGTGCTCCGCGTGCTCGATGTGGGCTGCGGCAGCGGCGCGGGCGGTGTTGCCGCAGCCCGCGCATTGGCCAAAGCCAGCCTGGTCGGCCAGTCAATTGAAGTCGTCATGAACGACATTAACCCCGCCGCGCTGCAGTGCACCGCAGTCAATGCCGCGTTTGCAGGCCTACCCGTAACACTGGCCGAAGGCGATGCGCTGGCGGCGGTCAGCGGCCTGTTTGACGTTATCGTGTGCAACCCGCCGTATTTAGAAGACCCGGCCCGGCGCGCTTACCGCCACGGCGGCGCGGGCCTGGGCCGCGCGCTTGGCGTGCGCATTGCAAGCGAGGCATTGCAGCGCCTGGCACCCGGCGGGCACTTGCTGCTGTACACCGGCGTGGCAATTGCCGATGGGGTTGACGCATTTTTGGCCGACATGCAGCCGCTGTTGGCCGAGTCTGGCTGCGTGTGGTCGTATTCAGAAGTTGACCCCGACGTGTTCGGCGAAGAGCTTGAGCAACCGCTCTACGCGCAAATTGACCGCATCGCCGCCGTCGGCTTGATGGCAACCCGACCCATGGCATCGGCATGATGCAATCTGCAGCGCACGCGTTGAATGCCGATGCCTTGGGGGCACGGGTGCCTCTTACCTCAATTGAGGACGACGATCAGTTTGCTGTGATGGGTGGGCAACAACGCCGCAGCCTGCTAGAGCGCATGCCCAAATGGCTAATTTGCATTCCGCTGGTGGTGCAGTGGCTGCTGTTGGCGCTGCGCTACCGCAGCTTGACGCTGCCAAGCTGCGCGAACCCCAGCATTACCTCGGGTGGTTTGGTGGGCGAGGGCAAGCTTGAATATTTTGCCAATATGGGGCCGTTTGCGTTGGCCAGTACCGCGCCGCACTGCGGTCTTTCAACCCACATTAAATACACCGGGGCCGAGCTGCGCCAAATCATTAAAGCCGCTGGGCTCGGCTTTCCGTTGATTGCCAAACCCAATTTAGGCCTGTGCGGTTACGGCGTTCGGCTGCTGGCCAACCGCAGTGAGCTGCTGGAGTACCTGGCTGATTTCCCGGCCAACGAATGTGTGGTGCTGCAGCAGTGGTTACCGCAAGAAGGCGAGGCCGGCATTTTTTATGCGCGCGAACCGGGCGCCAAAAGCGGCCAAATCATCGGGCTTACGCTGCGCTACTTTCCCCGCGTGGTGGGCGACGGCTGGCGCAACACTGAAGCGCTGATTGCACTCGACGCCCGGGCCAAGCGGGCGGGCGACTCCGCGCGGCACCGCAGCAAACTGAGCGTTAGCCCCACCTACCTACCCAAGTTGGGGGAGGTTGTGCGGCTGGCCACCATTGGCTCTACCCGGGTCGGCGGGCTGTACCGCGACGGCGCTGCTTTTATTACGCCGCAGCTGACCAGCGCCATCGACGACGTAGCCCAAGACATGAATGAGTTTCATTTTGGGCGCTTTGACGTGCGTTTTGACAGCTTGGCCGACCTGCGGGCGGGCGTTGGGTTGACCATCATGGAAGTGAACGGCGCGGGGTCGGAAGCCATTCAAGCCTGGGATCCTGACACTGGCGTGTTGGATGGGTTCGCCATGATTTTTGAAAAGCAGCGCATTTTGTTTGCCATCGGTGACGCCATGCGGCGCAAAGGCTTCAAGCCTATTCGGCTGCGGGTGTTGGCGGCGCTTAACCGGCGGCAAAACCGGCTGATGGGGCTGTACCCGCCGTCGAACTGACGCGGTTTTATTAGGCGTTTTTGCTGCGCGGTTCTGGCCGCCAGCTGCTATGTTTACAGAAGCTGCTCGCGCCCGTTTCTATTGGGGAAAAGGCAGATTTGATTGTGTTTTTGCCTCGTGCGGCGTGATTTTTCAGCATTGCCAACAGTGCGATACTTCAGCGGTGAAAAAACACATCTACATCTATTCGCCGTCTAGCGCAGTGCGCGACAAAGCCAGCTTTAAACGCGGCGTTAAACGCCTGCAATCGCTCGGCCATGAAGTTGACATTGACGAAGCGGCGCTGGCCAAATACCAGCGCTTTGCAGGAGACGATGAGACGCGCCTGGCAGCTGTACATCGTGCCGCCGCCAGCGGAGCCAGCGTTGCGCTAATCACGCGTGGCGGCTACGGATTGACGCGTATTTTGCCCGCCATCAACTACAAAGCAGTGGCCAAGTCGATTGAAAAAGGCACGCGATTTGTGGGCCAAAGTGACTTCACGGCGCTGCAAATGGCGCTGCTGGCTAAAACTGGCGCGCAAACCTGGGCAGGTCCGGCGCTGGGCGAAGACTTTGGCACCGCGCATACGCCAGACGACATCATGGAAGCATGTTTTGACGATTTAATCACTGGCCAAGGGGAGGGCACGGGCTGGCAGTTGCCTATGCAGGCCGCCAAAATAGCTATAAATTCAGGAGCTGCTCGCGCCCGTAAAATAAGCGATACAGGCCAATTTACCATTAAAAATGCGCCTTTATGGGGCGGAAACCTGGCGGTACTCGCATCGTTGATTGGCACGCCCTACTTGCCACCGCCAGCGGCCATCAAAGGCGGCATTTTGTTTATTGAAGATGTGGGCGAGCACCCTTATCGGGTTGAACGAATCTTGACGCACATGCTGCATGCCGGGCTGTTGGACAGCCAAAAAGCGATTATATTTGGCCAGTTCAGCAACTACAAATTAGTGCCGGGTTACGACAGCGGATTTAACTTGGCTGGTGTGGCGGCGCGTCTGCAAACCCAGGTCAAAGCCAAAGTGTTGATGGGTTTGCCGTTTGGCCACGTGGCCACGAAAGTGCTGCTGCCGGTGGGTGCAAAAGTAACGTTGGCGGTAGACGGCCGGGACGCGTTTTTGCTGTGGGGGCACCAACACTGACGGCGGTGTTGAAAGTAAAACTACAGCCAGGAGCCGTAGCTAAAAACCAAATTTAGCGCGAGCGCAGAGCTGATCGCTTGGTCACGCTTTTCGGCAGCAGGCCAACAAACTTGCAGCTGATGTCCAGCATTTTTTCGCGCGCAATGGTCTCGCCGTAGGTGTTCGACAAAATAGCCATTACGTCGCTGCGGGCGTACCACAGCCCTTGCACGTCGGGCGCAAAGCGCACGCGGCGCACGATTGCGGGGAATTTGCGGTCACCGTAGTCGCCTAATTCAGCCAGCATTTGCTCGCGAATGGTCTCAATTCGCCACAAAGCGTCTTTAGGCGGTGTATCTGCCAAGCCCAACAACGCCATGCAGCTTGATTTAAGCTTTGGCACAAACGTGGGCATATTAAAAGTAGAAAGTAACGAACGCATAATATTAATT
>JANOWB010000276.1:0-5499 GCA_031417695.1 Polaromonas sp. | reverse complement strand
TTCTGGGGCTGTGGCGTTGCTGGTTTGATTTGGTTGGTTGAGCGCTTTAACTCAACCCCTAAGCATCCGGCGCTGCAACAAAGCCTGCATGTCGCGCCGCCCATCAACGATGAGATAGACGTAAACCATACGGCGTTTGTCGGCCTTCATCACGCGGTAAATCACTCGGTAGGGCTTGAAATCGGTTTCCCGGTACTCCCGAATCCCTAGCGCTAGCAACTCTTTCGTCCAGGCACCACGTTCGGGCATATTCGCAAGGCTTGCGAGTAACTGCCCAGTGCGGTCCAACACATGGTCAGCTTTGGCAGGCGCATCAATCTCGGCAATGTAGTCGTAAAGCTCTTGAAGATCTTGCTCTGCGTCTTTAGTGAGCACCGCTTCGTAAACAGCTGTCATTGGCTAGTGGCTAGTGGCTAACAGTGGTCTGCTTGGCTCGAATACGTGCAACAGCGTCAGCGGCGCGAATCACTTTTCCTTGTTCAATTTGTTGGTTGCCTAGTGCCAGAATCTTCAGCAAAGCTAGAGCTTGCTGGTCGGCTTCGTAGCTGGCAATGTCCTGCATCACTGCGGTTGCCTCACCGTTTTGCGTAATGACCAGCACATCGCGGCTTTCGATTAGCTCACGCAGAACCTGCGCGGCGTTGGCCTTGACGTAACTGATGGATTTGATTTGGGTAGAGTAGTTCATGGTCTGAATATATTTTTTATTTAGTCTTTTGACAACACAAAAGCCCAAATCAAAAAAACAATCACTGCCTCAAATCGCCAGCGGATCCACATCAATCGCCCAGCGAATCAGGCTTTTAAATTCACCTTGCTTACGCGTTTCAAACAGCACCGGTTGCCATGCCGCTAAAAACCGTTGCAGGGCGGTGCGGGATGCGCTTTCGACCAGCATTTGGGCACGCTCGATATTGGCTACCCGCTGAATCGTCATGGGCACGGCTGGGTAGGCGGTAATGTGGTCGTGGCGTTCTATTTGCCTGGCTATTGCTGCAGCAATCGCCGCGTTTAAAAAGCCTTGCGCTACTTCTTGGTCTTTGGCCTCGGCCCGCACCAGCGCTGAAAAGCCGAATGGGGACAGGCCCGCGGCCTGACGCTCTGCCAGCTGCTGGGCTGCAAACTTTGGGTAGTCGTGCGCCTTGAGCGCTGCAAACAGCGGATGTTGGGGGTGAAAGGTTTGCACCCACATCTCGCTTTGGGCGCTGCGCGTTGCGTCGCGTCCGGCGCGGCCACCGGCTTGCATCAACAGGCTGAACAAACGCTCTGGCGCGCGGAAGTCGCTTGAGAACAAAGCGCCGTCGGGGTTAATCGCCGCTACCAGCGTGATGTGCCTGAAATCGTGGCCCTTGGCAATCATTTGCGTGCCCACTAGAACATCGACCTCGCCTGCATGCACGCTGGCGAGTTGTTGTTGTAACGCGCCTTTTAGCCGGGTGCTGTCGGCGTCAATGCGCGCAATGCGCACCGCTCCGCCGTCGGGGCGTTTGACGTCGACTAACAGTTCGGCCAGATGTTCTTCAAGCCGCTCGGTGCCGCGCCCGACTGGGGCAATGTCGATATTGCCGCAGGCGGGGCACGCTCTGGGCACGCGCTCGGTGAAGCCGCAGTGGTGGCAGCGCAGGCTGCGGTTAATTTTGTGAAACACGCGGTAGGCGCTGCAGTGCGGGCATTCGCTTTTCCAGCCGCAGTCGTGGCAGGCCAGCACGGGGGCGTAGCCGCGCCGGTTCAAGAAAATCAGCGACTGCTCGCCGCGTGCGATGCGCTCTTCAATCGCCTTGACCAGCGGCGGGGCGATGACGCAGTTTTTGGGCTGCTGGTTCATGTCCAGGCGTTTGACGGTGGGGAGTTGGCCTGCTGTTTTGTTGGGATGGTGCGGGGGCACACCCTCACCCCAACCCTCTCCCACAGGGAGAGGGAGCAAGTCCGGGGGGACAGAAAGTGAAGAGCCAATGCGATCGGTCATCGTCAAAAGTTGGTACTTTTTAGAAATCGTAGCCTGCCAGCTTTCAAGCGACGGCGTGGCCGAGCCGAGCAGCACCCCGCAATCGGTTTGAATACTGGCGCGGTACACCGCCAAGTCACGCGCTGAATAACGCGCGCCTTCTTGCTGCTTGTAGCTGGGGTCGTGTTCTTCATCGACCACGATCAGCTTGAGGTTCGGCATGGACGCCAGCACCGCCATGCGCGTGCCCAAGATTAGCCGTGCGTTGCCCGAATGCGCTGCCAGCCAACTTTTCAGGCGCTGCGCGGGGGTCAGGCCGCTGTGCAGGGCCACGACACGCTCCAAGCCCAAATGCGCAAAGCGCTCCTCAAACCGGGCTTGCAGCTGCGGGGTGAGGTTAATTTCAGGCACCATCACCAGCACTTGCGCGGTGGGGTCTTGCGCGAGAACGCTGGCAGCCAAGCGCAAGTAGACCTCGGTTTTACCGCTGCCGGTGGCGCCAAAAAGCAGGGCGGGGCGCTTTTTAGCGCTGTTTTCGGCATCAAAATCGGCTATAGCCCTTGTTTGTTGGGTGCTAGCAGCTATTAAATTCGTAGCGTTTTCTGGTTGACTGGTGTCTACCACGGGGCGCTTTAACCGCCTGGCCAGCTGCACGCCCGTTAACTCACGCAACTGTGGCGGCAGCGCGGCCAGCGCCACTTCGCCCAGCGAGCGCTGGTAATAGCTGGCGGTAAAGTTAACCAGCGCCCGCCAGTCGGCTGCCAGCGGCGCCAGCCCTTCAAGCGCGCCAGCGATGCTTTTGGTCTGCATTTCCAGCAAATTACCGGCATCGAGAGCGGTGCCCCAGACCACGCCAAGCACCTCGCGTTTGCCTAGCGGTACACGCACCAGCGTGCCCGGGGCTAGTGGCAGCTCACTTCGGTAAGTCAGCGGCCCAGCGATGGCGCTGTGAGCAGGTGCAGCCACTACCACTTGTAGCCAGCAGGTCATAACGCGGGGGCAAAAAAAGTGCGGCGGGTGGCTAAATTAGTTACAAAAGCTTCACCAACACATGCAGACAATGCGCTAAGTGCTTGATTTGCCAGTGCTTTACAGATGTTCAAGTTTTCTGTGGATAACTTTGTTGATAGATTACCCCGGTAGCGCTGACAGCCTTTGAAATCAAGGCTTTCACTAAATTGCCACAAAATCGAGCACTTTATTAAACCTATATAAATCAACAACTTACATACGCTATGGGTTTGATAGCGACAGATCCTTTGTGACTGGTGAGTCACAAATCTGGAACATAAATTTTGTGCATAAGTAATCCGGCGGGTAGCCAATTTTGTGCTATGCGGCGCCATTAATAAGCTGCCGTTATCGATCGATAGCCGCGCCGCCGTGAAATCAGACCGAGGCCAATCGCATTTGGCGAGAGTGAGCGTGCACTGCGTTGACCAGCACCTCGACATTTTCAGGTGGCGTGAACTGGCTGATGCCGTGGCCAAGGTTAAAAATGTGCGTTGGCCCGGTGGTTTTGGCATCTAGATGGGGCTTGCCAAAGCTGCTAAGGACCTTGATCGCTTCTGCTTCCACCTGCGTGGCGTTGGCAAACAACACATTCGGGTCGAGGTTGCCCTGCAATGCCATCTTGTGGCCCACCTGAGCCCGCGCCTTGCCTAAATTCACGTTCCAGTCCAGGCCCAGCACCTCGCAATCAAGCTGGGCCATGGCGTCCAGCCACAAGCCGCCGCCTTTGGTAAACACCAAGCGCGGAATCACCACCCCGTCATGGCTGCGTTTGAGCTTGGCTAGCACCCGCGCCGTGTAAGGCAGGCTGAATTCATGAAAAGCCGCATCCGACAGCACGCCGCCCCAGCTGTCAAAAATCATCACCGCTTGTGCGCCAGCTTCAATTTGCGCGTTCAGGTACTCGGCGACTGAATCGGCGTTGATCGCCAGCATTTTGTGCATCAAGTCGGGCCGTTGGTACATCATGGTTTTGACCAAGCGGTAGTCGTCAGACCCTGCGCCTTCCACCATGTAGCAAGCCAGCGTCCAGGGGCTGCCTGAAAAGCCAATGAGCGGCACCCGGCCGTTCAGTGCCTTGCGAATCGACGTGACCGCATCAAACACATAGCGCAGTTTGGCCATGTCGGGCACGGCCAGCTTGGCTACTGCAGCTTCATCACGCACGTTGTGGGCAAACTTGGGGCCTTCGCCCAGCGCAAAGCTCAGGCCCAGGCCCATCGCGTCGGGGATGGTCAAAATGTCGCTGAACAAAATCGCGGCGTCTAACTTGTAGCGCTCCAGCGGCTGCAGTGTCACTTCGGTCGCGTAAGCGGTGTTGGTGGCCAGGCCCATGAAGCTGCCTGCCTTGGCGCGCGTGTCACGGTATTCGGGCAAATAGCGGCCAGCTTGGCGCATGAGCCAAACGGGGGTGTGGGTGGTGGCTTGGCGCATGCACGCGCGGATAAAGGTGTCGTTTTGAAGCGGTGCGTACATGGCAAATGGGCAGTTAAAAAATCTCTGAACTGTGGGCGGGAACCGAATGATCCGACCCCGCCTGCTGCACTATCGCAGCAAACGATGTTCGATTTTAAGGCAACGGTCTTGCACCACGACCAAGCCTGCGGCTTGGGCTTTGGCCGCGGCACCGGCGTGGCTAATGCCTTGCTGCATCCACACCGCTTTTATGCCTGCTGTGCTTGCTAACGCAATGGCCTCATCAACGATGGGCGGTATGTCGGCGCTGTTTCTAAAGCAGTTCACCAGGTCAAACTTTTCTTCGGTCGCAGCTGCGGTCAAGCTGGGGTAGCAAGTCTCACCCAAAATTTCGGCTTCGTTTGGATTGATCGGAATGATTCGATAGCCGCGTGCCTGCATGTACTGGGCCACGCCGTAGCTGGGCCGCGCCGGGTTGCCTGACAAACCCACCACCGCTACCGTTCGGCAATTCGCCAAGACGCTGGCGATGTCGGCGGTTATGTCAGATGGTGTCATGCGTCTTTGTACTTGACCGAGCAGCCGTAGGCTTTTGTCGATGCAACGCTGATGGGCTTGCCGCCCAGTGCTTCACTCAAGCCTTGGCGAATGTAGTTGGTCGCCGTTTTGATGTCGTCTGCCCGAGCTGAAGGCACGCTGTCAATTGCGCCAGCGTACACCAGCACGCCCTGCGGGTTGACGATGTACATGTGCGGCGTGGTTTTGGCGCTGTACAGCTGACCAATCTTGCCTGACTCGTCCATCAGCACGGCGGTGGCGCTGCCATTTTTTTCTGCTTTCCAGGCCATGAGCTTGGAAGGCGGCAAATAGTCGGCGGCGTCTTGCGCGGTGGAATTAATCGACAGCCACACCACGCCTTTGGCGGTGAATTCTTTTTGCAGCGCCTGCATGTTGCCGCCGTAATGCTTGACGACAAACGGGCAGCCGGGGTTGGTCCATTCCAGCACCACATGCTTGCCTTTGAAATCACTGAGCTTGTGGCTTTTACCCAGCGCATCTGTCGCTGTAAAGTCTGGCGCAGCTTGCCCCACAGTGGCGCTGGCGGCGTGTACTTGGGTCATGCCCGC
>JANOWB010000275.1:0-11869 GCA_031417695.1 Polaromonas sp. | reverse complement strand
AGCGCCATGGCGGCTGATATTTTTGTGGTGCGCCACGGCGAATCGGGTGCGCCGTATTTGATTGCGCAGCACGTCGCGCCGCATGTGCACGTGATCAACGCCGGGGATGGTCGCCACGCGCACCCCACGCAGGCGCTGCTCGACATGTTCACCATTCGGCATTACAAAAAAGACTTTGCCAACCTGACCGTAGCCATCGTGGGCGACGTGCTGCATTCGCGGGTGGCACGCTCTGACATTCATGCGCTGACCACGCTGGGCTGCGCAGAAGTGCGCATTGTTGGCCCCAAAACGCTGGTGCCCGGCGATATGGCGCCGATGGGCGTGCGCGTTTATCACACGCTTGAAGAAGGCATCAAAGGCGCTGACGTCATCATCATGCTGCGCCTGCAAAACGAGCGCATGTCTGGCGCGCTGCTGCCCAGCAGCCAAGAGTATTTCAAAAGCTTCGGCTTGACCCCTGACAAGCTACTGCTGGCCAAACCCGACGCTATCGTCATGCACCCGGGGCCGATTAATCGGGGCGTTGAAATTGACTCCGCAGTGGTTGATGGCGCGCAAAGCGTGATCTTGCCGCAGGTGACTTTTGGCATCGCGGTGCGCATGGCGGTCATGAGCATCGTCGCGGGGAGCACGGTATGAAAATTGTCATTAAAAACGGTCGCGTGATCGACCCTGCCACGCAGTTTGACTCAATGGCTGATGTGGCGATTACCAATGGCCGCATTGAAGCGATTGGCAACGTTGCTGATGGGTTTGCACCCGACGTCACGTTAGACGCAACAGGCTGCATCGTGGCACCGGGGCTGGTTGACTTGTTGGCACGTTTGGGCGAGCCCGGCCATGAGCATGAAGGCATGCTGCAAAGTGAGCTGGCCGCTGCTGTTGCTGGCGGCGTAACCAGCTTGGTCTGCCCCCCCAACACTGACCCGGTACTAGACGAGCCGGGCCTGGTTGAAATGCTGAAGTACCGCGCTGAAAAGCTAGGCCAGTCGCGCGTTTTTCCGCTCGGCGCACTCACCCGGGGTTTGCGTGGCGACACGCTGACCGAAATGCTCGCACTCACCGAGTCCGGCTGCATCGGCTTTAGCCAGGCCGAAGTGCCGCTGGCCAACACGCAGGTGTTGATGCGTGCGCTGCAATACGCGGCCAGTTTTGGTTTTAGTGTGTGGCTGCGGCCGCAAGAGCTCTACTTGGGCAAAGGCGTAGCGGCCAGCGGCCCGGTCGCCACCCGTTTGGGGTTAGCGGGCGTACCCGAAGCAGCCGAAACCATTGCGCTGCACACCATCATTGAGCTGGTCAAGGCCACCGGCGCGCGCGTGCATATTTGCCGCATCAGCAGCGCGGCCGGGGTCGCCTTGATTGCTGATGCCAAAGCGCGCGGCTTGCCACTCACGTGTGATGTCAGCATTAACAGCTTGCACCTAACCGACGCAGACGTGGGCTACTTCGACAGTCGCGTGCGCCTGGAGCCGCCTCTGCGCCAGCAGCGCGACCGAGACGCGATTGCGCGTGGCCTGCAAGACGGCACCATTGACGCGCTGGTGTCTGACCACAGCCCGGTCAGCGCCGATGCCAAAACGCTGCCGTTTGCTGAGGCAGAGCCCGGCGCCACTGGCCTTGAATTGCTGCTGCCCATGGCGCTGAAGTGGGGCACGGCTGCCAGCGACACCCACAACGCCAATGCAAAAAACCAAGCCGGGCTAATGCGCACTCTGGCCGTGCTGACCAGCGAACCCGCTCGTGTGTTGGGCACGGCTTTAGGCGCGCTGCAAACCAGCGCCGGGCGCCTGGTGGTGGGCGGTGCGGCTGATGTGTGCGTGTTTGATGCCGCCGCGCAGTGGACGCTGGCGCCTAAAGCCCTGCGCAGCCACGGCAAACACACCCCGTTTGCTGGTCACCACATGCAAGGCGCGGTGCGCTATACGCTGGTCGGCGGGCACGTCGCTTTTCGCTCTGCTGCTGCGCCGCAATAGCCTTGAACACGATTAAAGCTTGGATCAAACTGCTGCGCGCAATGCTGCATGTGCTGCGCGGGTTTTTCATCATCGCCTTGAAATTTGGGCGCTTGTCTGCTGAGCAGCGCGCGCAGCACACGCAGGTGTGGTCGCTGAAAATGCTTGACTGCCTGGGCATTAAGTTGATTGTGATTGGCCAACCCGCAGTCGCTGGCCCCGTGATGCTGGTGGCCAACCACATTTCGTGGTTAGACATCACGTCGCTGCATGCCGCACGGTTTTGCCGGTTCGTGTCTAAAGCTGAGCTGCTGACTTGGCCTTTTATTGGCAAACTCGCCAGCGGCGTGGGCACGCTGTTTGTCGAGCGTGCATCCCGGCGCGACGCCATGCGCGTGGTCAACCACATGGCCGACCAATTGCGCGCAGGCGACGTGTTGGCCGTTTTCCCCGAAGGCACCACCAGCGACGGCACGGCGCTGCTGCCTTTTCATGCCAACATGTTTGAAGCCGCCATTGCCGCCAACGCGCCCGTGCAGCCGGTGGCCTTGCAATTTATTGATGCGGCTTCAGGCAAGCCCAGCTTTGCAGCGTGCTACATCAATGACGACACGCTGCTGGGCTCGGTCTGGCGCACGCTGGTCACGCCCGGCATTGCGGTGCAAATTACCTTCGGGCAATTGCAGTGGGCAGAAGGCCGTTCCCGGCGGGACTGGGCCAAACAAGTGCGCGCCGATGTTGAGGCACTGCGGAGTTGAATTTGCCGTATCCGATCAATTGCGTTTGTTGACTGGGCAGACATTTATTTTGCTATTATTAAAATAGCTGCTCGCGCCCGTATTAATTGGGCTGCAGGCCTGTTTTTATGCTTTTTAAGGCATAAAACAGGTCAAACAGCGACCAGCGGCACATCTTCACGCGCAAAGGTCACCACGTGGTCCACCTCCGCGCGAATGCCGATCCACTCGCCCAGCGCGTGGTCGTGGTGCGACGGCACGTGCGCCAGCAAAGTCTCGCCGCTAGCTAACTTCAGGGTGTACAAAAACTCTGACCCACGAAACGCTTTGCGCACAATTCGCGCCTTCACTACGGCGTCGTCGTCGTGAACAATATCGTCCGACCGCAGCAGCACATCGCACAGGCCGCCGGGGTAGGCGTCAGGCAGGGGGCATTCTTCGAGGTCAGTTAAATCGCCCAGCGCGGTGCTAACAACCACGCCGCCAGCTGCTTGTTTAATGTGTGCGGGCGCAAATACGCCGTGGCCAATAAAGTCGGCTACAAAGCGGGTGGCAGGTCGGTGGTACAGCGCGTACGCGTCGTCCCACTGGTGCAGGTGGCCGGCGTGCATCACGCCAATCCGGTCGCCAATGGCAAAGGCCTCCAGCTGGTCATGCGTTACAAACAAGGCGGTGGCGCCCGCGGTTTTTAAAATGCCGCGCACCTCAAGCGCCAGGCGCTCCCGCAGGTCAACGTCAAGGTTTGAAAAAGGCTCGTCCAGCAGCAGCAGGCGCGGCGCAGGTGCCAGCGCCCTGGCCAGCGCCACGCGCTGCTGCTGCCCGCCCGACAGCTCATGGGCAAAGCGCTTGGCAGAGTTTGGCAGCCCGACCAGATCAAGCACTTCCTGCACTCGCTTGGTGCGCGCGGCAGCGCTCAGGTGCGCAATGCCAAAACCGACATTGCCGGCCACGTCCAGGTGCGGGAACAGTGCGTAGTCTTGAAACACCATGCCAATGTGGCGCGACTCCGGCGCGTCATGCTGCTGCGGGCTGCTGACGACTTTGCCCGCCAGCGCAATGCTGCCTTTGCTTACCCGCTCCAGCCCCGCCACTGCGCGCAGCAGCGTGGTTTTGCCGCAGCCTGATGGGCCAATCAGCACGCCGATTTCACCCGCCTTCAGGCTAAAGGACACGCCATCGACGGCGGATTTGGCACGCTGGGGGTAGCTGACTTGCAGGCCGGAAATGTCAAGAAACATGCGTTGATTGTAGATGCTTACAATTCGCATTTGCAATTACGATTGCCAATAAGTCGGGAAACGCAATTCGCTGAGGCTACCGCGCACCGGCAAAAATCCAAGTTTCCATCCGCGTGCTTTTTGCTCTGAATTTTAAAAAACTATGGCTTTAAGCTCTCGCTTTCCTTTAATTTCTGGCTCGGCTGCCGCGCTGCTTGGGGTGGTTGCGCTGTTGATGCTGCCGGTGTTGAGCGTGCTGGTGTCATGGGCGCAGTTTGACGCAGCGGCCAGCAGCGTGTGGCAGCAAATGCTACATACCGTGTTGCCCGACTACGCGCTAACCACCTTTATTTTGTGCACCTGCGTTGCAGTGGGCGTGGCGCTGGTCGGCACGGCTACCGCCAGCGCTGTGACCTTGTTTGAATTTCCGGGTAGACGGGTGTTTGAATGGGCGCTGCTGTTGCCGCTGGCCATGCCTGCCTACGTGGTGGCTTATGCGTACACCGACTTTTTGCAGTATTCGGGGCCGCTGCAGTCGTGGGGCCGCAGTACTTTTGGCCTGCAAGGCCGGCTGCTGCCTGAAGTGCGCAGCCTGGGCGGTGCAGTGTTGGTGTTTACCGCAACGCTTTACCCCTACGTTTACTTGTTGGCCCGTACGGCACTTAGCGAGCGCGCTGTGCATTTAATGGAAGCCGCCCGCCTGCTGGGCGCACCGCTGCGCAGGCGGGTGCGCCAGGTTGCGTTGCCGTTGGCCCGGCCCGCCATTGCGGCGGGCGTGGCGCTGGCGCTGATGGAAACGCTGGCCGACTATGGCGTGGCCAGCTACTTTGGCATTCAAACTTTCACCGCCGGTATTTACAAAGCCTGGCTGGCCATGGACAACCGGCTGGCCGCCGCGCAATTGGCCACGCTGCTGCTGATCACGGTGGCGGTGCTGCTCAAGCTTGAGCAAGCCGCCCAGCGGCGCATGCGTTTTGCCACCAGTCGCAGCGCCGCATCAACCAGCCTCGATGCCCAACCCACCGTGCTAACTGGCCGCCGTGTGTACCTGGCCTGGCTGGTGTGCGGTGCACCGATTGCGCTGGGTTTTGTGCTGCCCGTGCTGTTTATGCTGCGGCCGCTGCGGCTGGGCTGGGGCAGCCTGGCCTGGGGCCAGTTTGGCGGCTGGGCACTGAACAGCGTTTACCTGGCCAGCATCAGCGCGGTGCTGGCCACGGCGCTGGCACTGTGCGTGGCGTTTTCTGTGCGTAGCCAACCGTCAGCATGGACGCAGGGGGCCGCGCGCTTAACCAGCCTGGGCTATGCCATCCCCGGGGCAGTGATAGTGGTGGGCTTGCTCACGCCGGTCGGCTGGCTGCAAAACGCGGCGCCCGATTTAAAGGCGGGCTATTGGGTGACTGCCACCGTGCTCGGCATTGTGTGGGCGTATTTGGTTCGCTTCAGTGCGGTGGCGTTGCAGTCGGTGCAAAGCGGCTATTCCCGCGTGCCACTCAGCTTGGACGACACCGCCCGCATGCTGGGCGCTGGGCGGCGTCGGTTGCTGACAAAAGTGCATTGGCCGCTGCTTAAACGCTCGGTGCTAACTGCCGCGCTGCTGGTGTTCGTCGACGCCATGAAAGAGCTGCCCGCTACGCTGGTGCTGCGCCCGTTCAACAGCGACACACTGGCCGTGGTTACCTTTCAGTTGGCGCGTGATGAACGCTTGGGCGAAGCTGCCTTGCCCGCGCTGGCGCTGGTGCTGGTGGGCTTACTGCCGGTGATTTTGCTCAGCCGCACGCTGCGAGCGCGGGCTTAGGTGGCCCAAAATGCTATTTATTTAGTAGCTGTTCGCGCCCGTATTTATTGGTAAAAAGCCAATATTAATACCTAAACGGGTCTTTTTTGGCTGTTTTAGACTATTTCCACCTCAGGGTTTGACCATCGGCCACTGCCGCGCTGCCCATTGGCTCATTCCGCCATTCACATAGCTGATGTTGGTATACCCGGCGGCGCGCAATTGCTCGGCTACCCGCGCTGAGCGGTTTTGTGTATTGCAAATTAGCAGAACCGGCTGGTCGTTTGACTTGGGCACTTCGCTCAAGCGTTTGCTGAGCTGGCTCATGGGCAACAGCCGTGCGCCCCTCGCTACGCCAGTGGCGTGCTCGCCCGGTTCGCGAATATCAAACACGATCGCACTTGACTTTTGAAGAGCCTCGCGCGCCTCGTCCAGCGACACGCTGGGTGCAGCGGTTTGCGCGCTAACCGTGAAGGCTGCGGCGCTGATCAATGCCAGCAGAGATTTGTAAATAGGCATAGCCGTATGGTAAGAATAAAGATTAGGTGAAGGGTAGGGCCGGGAAGCTAATGTAGTTGTATGCCAGCGGTCAATGACTCGGGACCTGATTTATCTCTTGCAATTACACCCGCTAACTTCTACATTTTGTATCTAGTACGTTTTTACAGCCATCCAGGAGTTTTTTTATGGTTACTGTCTCTCGCCCTAGTGCGACCAGCATCTTTGGTGCCGCGGTTCTTGTTGCTGCCAGCCTGTTTCTCGCTGGTTGCGACCGCACTCCCGACACCATCAAAATTGGCGTGGCTCAGCCCTTGACGGGCGGCATAGCCGCACTGGGCAAAGACTTGGTCAATGGCGTGCAGCTAGCTGTTAATGAGCTCAACAAAGAAGGCTTCAAGCTCAACGGCAAGCTTGTGACATTAGAGATGGTGGTGGTCGACGACAAATCTAATGCAGCCGAAGGCGTCAAAGTTGCGCAGCAATTGGTAGATGCAGGTGTGGTCGCGGTCATCGGGCATTTGAATTCAGGCGTAAGTATTCCCGCCGCGCCCATCTATGCAGCCAAAGGCATCGCGCAATTGGCGATTTCAAGTAACCCGAAATTTACCGAACTGGGCCACCCTACTGCCCTGCGCCTGGTGGCCAACGACGACCTGCAAGCGCGCGCTGTTGGCGCCTTTGCTGGCAGCCAGATCCAGGGCACTAAATTCGCGGTGGTTGACGACGGCACGCCCTACGGCAAGGGCTTGGCCGATGCGGCAGCCGACAAAATCAAAGCTAAAAAAACCATTGCGTTGCGCCAAGGCTTTGACGACAAAACAACAGACTTCACGGCGCTGGCAGACAAGTTAAAAGCAGACGGGATTGAAGTCGTGGTCAGCACTTTGAACGACTTTCAGGTGGTGGCGCTAATTGCCAACTTGAAGAAGATCGGCTACGCCAAGCAAATCACTATTTTGGGCACCGACATGCTCAAAACCACAGAAATGATCAAGCACACTGGCGAGGTCGGCGGGTTTTATGCCACTTCCATCGTGCTGGAGGCCAACGAGTTTGCTGCCGGCAAAGCGTTTTTAGACGCTTACCAAGCGGCCTTCAAAGTACCGCCGGCGTACGGTGGCCACTATACCTACGACGCCACTTATGTTCTGGCAGCAGCCATCCGCCGCGCCAAAAGCGCCGACCCCGCCAAAATCACAGAAGTGTTGCGAAAGATGGACGGTTACGCACCCGTCACCGGCTCAATGAAATGGAACGAAAAGGGCGAGCAACGCTACGGCGTAGTCAGCGTCTACAAAGTCAATGGCACAAGCTGGGAAAGCATCATGCGGTCTGACAGCTGGTGATCGATTGGCTGGAATATTAAAAAGCGCTATTGCGCTTTTTATCTCTTTTTAATTGGGGTCAGACTCCAATTAAAATTCGATTTTCACTTACAAATCGTCAAAAAAATGGCTCGTCTCCCCCGCCTCACGCTGCCAGGCTACCCGCACCACGTGATTCAGCGGGGCAACAACCGTCAGGCTATTTTTAAAACTGCGGCAGACCATCAGTTTCTTTTAGATCTGATCGACGAAAATGCAAAGAAGCTTGGTGTTGACGTGCATGCGTATGTGCTGATGACCAATCATTTTCACTTGTTGGTTACCCCGCAAACCGGCACCGGGCTGCCGCAAATGATGCAGGCCGTGGGCCGCAGTTATGTGCGTTACTTTAATGATCAGCAGGCCCGTAGCGGCTCGTTGTGGGAGGGGCGTTATCGCTCGACGTTGATTCAAACTGACCGCTACCTGCTGGCGTGCATGGCTTATATGGACTTGAACCCCGTGCGTGCCGGTATGGTGGGCGTGGCGCTTGACTACCCTTGGTCGAGCCACGGCTTTTACGTAGGCACGCGCAGCGACAAGTTGATCACCCCGCACGCGCTATTTTGGGATTTGGCTAACACGCCGTTTGGCCGCGAGGCCGCATATGCCGATCTGGTTCGGGCCGGCGTCAACCCCGATCAGCAGGCTGCCTTGACGAAATCTGCGCTGGCGGGCTGGGCGCTGGGCGAACCCGATTTTGTTGAAGACCTTCAAAAAAGAACGGAGCGCCGCGTCAACAAGGTCAAAGCGGGGCGGCCTTTTTCAAAGCCTGCCATTTCCAGTAAGGTGGAAAAATAAGCCATTAAGCCGATAGAGATGTTTTGGGACTGTATTTAATCTGTCCCTAATTAAGTTGAGCGGTAAGGAACTTGAATTTAATTGGAGTCTGACCCCAATTAAAGTATTTGCTGGTACGGGTGTTGCGCTTTATCATTGCAAGTCACTTTTACTAGGGTAAGCCATGACGACTCTCGCCGAAATCAAACATAGCCAAGAACACGGTTTGTACGCTGGGGCGCACGAGCATGATGCCTGCGGTGTGGGTTTTGTGGCGCACATCAAGGGGCACAAGTCGCATGCCATCGTGCAGCAGGGCTTGAAGATTCTTGAAAACCTCGACCACCGGGGCGCCGTGGGCGCTGACGCGCTGATGGGTGACGGCGCGGGCATTTTGATTCAGTTGCCAGACGCACTGTACCGCGAAGAAATGGCCAAGCAGGGTGTTGCTCTGCCGCCACCCGGTGAATACGGTGTGGGGATGGTGTTTTTGCCAAAAGAGCATGCGTCGCGCTTGGCTTGTGAGCAGGCGCTTGAGCGTGCCGTGCGTGCTGAGGGCCAGGTGCTGCTGGGCTGGCGTGATGTGCCTGTCAACCGCGACATGCCGATGTCGCCCACTGTGCGCCTTAAAGAGCCGATTCTCAAACAGATTTTTATTGGTCGTGGCAACGATGTCATCGTGCAAGACGCGCTGGAGCGCAAGCTGTACGTCATTCGCAAAACCGCGAGTGCCGCCATTCAAAACCTGCGCCTGACGCACAGCAAAGAATATTACGTGCCCAGCATGTCCAGCCGCACCGTGGTCTACAAAGGCCTGCTGCTGGCCAATCAGGTCGGTGAGTATTTTCTTGACCTGCAAGACCCGCGTTGTGTGTCGGCTCTCGGCCTGGTGCACCAGCGCTTTTCGACCAACACCTTCCCCGAGTGGCCGCTTGCTCACCCGTACCGCTACGTCGCGCACAACGGCGAGATCAATACCGTCAAAGGCAACTACAACTGGATGAAAGCGCGTGAAGGCGTGATGTCGTCCCCAGTACTCGGCGCTGATTTGCAAAAGCTGTACCCCATCAGCTTTGCAGACCAGTCCGACACCGCAACTTTTGACAACTGTCTGGAGCTGTTGACGATGGCTGGCTACCCCATCAGCCAGGCCGTGATGATGATGATCCCCGAGCCGTGGGAGCAACACACCACCATGGACGAGCGCCGCAAAGCGTTTTACGAATACCACGCCGCCATGCTGGAGCCGTGGGACGGCCCGGCGTCGATTGTGTTCACCGACGGTCGCCAGATTGGTGCCACGCTAGACCGCAACGGCTTGCGCCCATCGCGCTACTGCGTGACCGATGATGACCTGGTCATCATGGCGTCTGAGTCGGGCGTGCTGCCGATTCCAGAGCACAAAATCGTTCGCAAATGGCGCTTGCAGCCCGGCAAGATGTTTTTGATTGACTTAGAGCAAGGCCGCATGGTCGATGACGAAGAGATCAAAGCCACGCTGGCGCACAGCAAGCCGTACAAGCAGTGGATTGAGAATTTGCGGATCAAGCTGGATGATGTGGCTGCTAAAGAGCCCTCACCCCAACCCTCTCCCGTGGTCGGGAGAGGGGGCAAGTCCGTCTCGCTCCCTCTCCCGAGCACGGGAGAGGGCAGGGGTGAGGGCGCGTCCCTTCTGGACCGCCAACAAGCCTTCGGCTACACCCAAGAAGACATCAAATTCCTGATGTCGCCGATGGCTGCTAACGGCGAAGAAGCCACGGGCTCCATGGGCAACGACTCGCCGCTGGCCGTGTTGTCGAACAAAAACAAATCGCTGTACAACTACTTCAAGCAGCTGTTCGCGCAGGTCACCAACCCGCCAATCGACCCGATTCGCGAAGCGATTGTGATGTCGCTGGTGTCTTTTGTCGGCCCCAAGCCCAACCTGCTCGACATTAACCAGGTCAACCCTCCCATGCGGCTGGAAGTCGCTCAGCCGGTGTTGAACGTAGCCGACATGCAAAAGCTGCGCGACATTGAATCGCACACGCAAGGCAAGTTCAAAAGCTACACGCTTGACATCACTTACCCACTTGCCTGGGGCCATGAAGGCGTCGAGGCCAAGCTGGCATCGCTATGCGCTGAGGCGGTTGACGCGATCAAAACCGGTAAAAACATTTTGATCATCAGCGACCGGGCTTTGAGCGCCACGCAGGTTGCCATTCCCGCGTTGCTCGCGCTGTCGGCGATTCACCAGCATTTGGTCAAAGAGGGTTTGCGCACCACAGCCGGCTTGGTGGTTGAAACCGGCTCGGCCCGTGAAGTGCATCACTTCGCGGTGCTCGCAGGCTATGGCGCCGAAGCCGTTCACCCGTACTTGGCCATGGAAACACTGGCCGAAATGCACGACGGCTTGCCCGGTGATTTGTCAACCGAAAAAGCCATCTACAACTACACCAAAGCCATCGGCAAAGGCTTGTCAAAAATCATGTCCAAAATGGGCGTGTCGACCTACATGAGCTACTGCGGTGCGCAGTTGTTTGAGGTGATTGGCCTGAACCGCGAAACCATTGCCAAGTTCTTCACCGGCACGGCCAGCCAGGTCGAAGGCATGGGCGTTTTTGACATCGCCGAAGAAGCGCTGCGCATGCACCGCGCGGCTTTCAGTGATGACCCAGTGCTGACCAACATGCTCGATGCAGGCGGTGAATACGCCTTCCGCGTGCGCGGTGAAAACCACATGTGGACACCGGATGCGATTGCCAAATTGCAGCACGCCACGCGCTCGAATAACTTCAACACCTACAAAGAATACGCCCAGCTCATCAACGACCAAAACCGCCGCCACATGACGCTGCGCGGGCTGTTCGAGTTCAAGATTGACCCCAGCAAAGCCATCCCGATTGACGAGGTCGAGTCGGCCAAAGAAATCGTCAAACGCTTTGCCACCGGTGCGATGTCCTTGGGTTCGATTTCGACCGAGGCACACGCCAGCTTGGCCATTGCCATGAACCGCATCGGCGGCAAGAGCAACACGGGCGAAGGTGGCGAAGACCCGGCGCGCTACCGTCAAGAGCTCAAAGGCATCCCGATCAAGCAAGGCCAGACGATGGCAGACATCATCGGCAAAGACGTGGTTGAGGTGGATATTCCGTTGCAAGCGGGCGATTCACTCAGAAGCCGCATCAAGCAAGTGGCTTCAGGTCGCTTTGGCGTGACGAGCGAGTATCTGGTCAGCGCTCAAGAATTGCAGATCAAGATGGCTCAAGGCGCCAAGCCCGGCGAAGGCGGGCAGCTCCCCGGCCACAAGGTCGACAAGGAGATCGCACGCACGCGCTACAGCACGCCCGGCGTGGGCCTCATCTCCCCGCCGCCGCATCACGACATCTATTCGATTGAAGATCTTTCGCAACTAATCCACGATCTGAAGAACTCCAATCGGCACGCTCGCATCTCCGTCAAGCTGGTAGCCGAAATTGGCGTCGGCACCGTGGCCGCTGGCGTGGCCAAGGGTAAATCAGATGTCGTGCTGATCAGCGGTTACGACGGCGGCACCGGCGCC
>JANOWB010000274.1:0-14718 GCA_031417695.1 Polaromonas sp. | reverse complement strand
ATTTTAGGGCAGGCTTCTGCGGCTTCGCTTAACGGAATGGTGTCAGTGACTCCAGCTCATCAATTACCGACGCATTCAAACGGTCAATCGCCGGACCTGATAAAACCGGATGGGTACAGTAGGCAATTACCTTCGCCGCACCGCGCTCTTTAAGCACTTCGGCCGCCTTGACCAGCGTGCCGGCCGTATCAATCATGTCGTCCATGATGACGCAATTGCGCCCTTCAATGTCCCCAATCACGTGCATGACTTCAGACACATTGGCTTTGGGGCGGCGCTTATCGATGATGGCCATATCACAACCAAGTTGCTTGGCCAAAGCGCGTGCGCGAACCACGCCGCCGACGTCGGGCGAAACCACCATCAAGTCTGAATAGTTTTTTTGCCGCAAATCACCTAGCAGCACAGGTGACGCGTAAATATTGTCTACCGGGATATCAAAAAAACCTTGAATCTGGTCGGCATGCAAGTCCATCGTTAACACACGTGACACACCAACTGCCTGCAGCATATTGGCCACCATTTTTGCAGTGATGGGTACACGAGCTGATCGCGGGCGGCGGTCTTGCCGGGCATAGCCAAAATAAGGAATAACCGCGGAAATGCGTTCAGCCGATGCACGTTTGAGTGCGTCGACCATGATCAGCAATTCCATCAGGTTTTCGTTAGTGGGCGCACAAGTGGACTGCACCACAAACACGTCACGTGCCCGCACGTTTTGCTGGATTTCAACAGTCACTTCACCGTCTGAAAAACGCCCTACGTGCGCTGCACCTAGCGCAATACCCAAGTGCTCCGCTATTTCAAGGGCCATGCCGGGATTGGCATTGCCGGTAAAAAGCATGAAGTCCGAGTGTTGTGGCTGCATGTGAGGCCCAGCGTTTGACGACATTGGAGGTGACTGAAAAAAAATTTCTAAAAACGCTGTTTAAAAATTCCAAACCCGCAATTCAGCGGGTTTGGAATTTTTAAAACTTGAGGCAAAAGCCAAAGGCGTTTGCCCACAATTACTAAAAATTTTGGCAGGGGTGGAAGGAGTCGAACCTGCGAATGCCGGAATCAAAATCCGGTGCCTTAACCAACTTGGCGACACCCCTACACGGGACTACTGCAACCGGCTTGACGAAAACTCGACCTGCCGTTGCAACAAACCCATAACTCGTTTACTACAAAACTCTCGCTGACCGACGGTTTACCAACCAGCCAGAGGATGCATTTGCAAATTACTGCATCTGCGAATCTTCCAATCACCGGGAGCGCTTGCAAGATTTACCTCATGCAAATTTCCATCGTTTTTTACTTCAGCAAAAACTGCGCTGCCTGAACCAGTCATTCTGCCTCTTAGCTTGTTACTGGACAGCCAGTCAAGCGACTGAGCAATCTCCGGGCAAAGCTGGGCGGCTACTGGTTGCAGGTCATTACGACCAAAATCGAAAGTTTCCCCACGAAATTTTGCAGCAAAGCCTTGTATTGTAGCAGTTTCAGTGTCGCGCTTGAGCAAGGCTGAGCTGAAAATGCCCTGCGTTGAGAGCCCTTGCGCAGGTTTAATCACTAAAAAATCGGCTGGAGGCAAATCAATTGGCGTTATCTTTTCGCCGATGCCTTCTACCCAAGCATTGCCGCCGCACAAGAAAAACGGCACATCTGCACCCAAACTTAACGCAATCGCCAACAGCTTTTCGCGCGGCAAGTTAACGCCCCACAAGCGTTGTAGCGCGAGCAGGCAGCTGGCCGCATCAGACGAGCCGCCGCCCATTCCAGCCTGCGCAGGAATTCGCTTTTCGAGGCGGATGTCGACCCCAAACGACGTGCCACAGGCCGCTTGTAGCGCCCTGGCGGCGCGCACGGTCAGGTCCTCAGCAGGCAGCTCGTGGTTGCTGCTGGCCAGCAAGTCAGTGCGGTGAATACGCCCGTCGGTGCGCAGCTCGAAATGCAAGATATCGCACCAGTCAATCAACATGAAAACAGACTGAATCAAATGGTAGCCGTCGCTTCGCCGGCCCGTAATGTGCAAAAACACGTTGAGCTTGGCCGGCGCGGGTACGTCGTAAAGAGCCTTCATGGTGATGCGCCCGAACTAACGGTCCAAAACAATACGCAATTCGACTGGCGGCGAAGGCAGCGCGCGCGTGGCAACAATGCGGCCAGCGGATTGCTGCGACAAATCGGCAGTCCAGCCGCTCAAGGCGGTCGGTTTGCCAGCCAACCAGTCGAACAGCGCAACTGTCGGGATGGCAGCACCCGTGACTTGCTCCAATAGCTCATCGACAGTGGCAGAGCGTTTGGTGCCTTGAGTCGACTCCAGCGTTGCAGACGATGGCGACCACCGCAACACACCCAAAATGCTACCCAACGGGCTGATCAAGGTCAAGTCGCCACGATCTGGCCGGCCGTTGAGTTCAAATGCAGCAAAAAAAGCTTGTGGCGGATCGCTTTGAACCTTCAGGCTGATTCGACCCGTCCAAACATCTAAAAGTGCCTTAGAAATAGCATCATTTTGCCCTGTAGCGCTTATTTTATGGGCGCAAGCAGCTATTATATTAATAGCAAAAAAGCAGCCCAAAGCCACCAGCAAACGCCGTGCAACTACAGCAGCAAGCGGGGACTTCAGAGCTTGGCCTTCAGGCGTTTTACGGTCTCTAGCAAGGTCTCGTTTTCAGGGTTCAACAGCATTCCCTCACGCCAGATGCCAATGGCTTTGTCTTGCTGGCCCTGCGCCCACAACACCTCGCCATAGTGCGCCGCAATTTCGGCATCGGGCTTGGTTTTAAAGGCGTCGGCCAAAATCTGGTTGGCGCTTGCGAGGTTACCCATGCGAAATTCAACCCAACCCAAACTGTCACGAATAAACGGGTCGTTCGGCACGTATTCAAGCGCTTTTTGAATCAGCTGTTTTGCCTCTACCAGGCGAATGTTGCGCTCTGCCAGCGAGTAACCCAGAGCGTTGTACGCGTTGTAGGCGTCGGGCTTGGCAGCGATAACCTGGCGCAGCAGGCGCTCCATCTCGGGTAACTGGCCCAGCTTTTCCGCCATCATGGCTTGGTCGTACAAAATATCGCTGTCTTGCGGAAAAGCCAGTGCCGCTTTGGCAAGCAATTCGTAGGTTAACTTGAACTCCTTGCGGTCGCGCAGCAGGCCCGCCTCAGCCAGCAGTTTCAGCCGTGCATCACCGGGTTCGCGCTCAGGCAGGCTGCGAATCAACTGCCGCCCTTCTGCCAACTTGCCCTGATTAGCAAGAATGGATGCACGCCGGGACTGCGCCTGAATCATTTCTGCGGCGTTGTCGATTTTGCTTATCCAGCCTTCGGCGGCAGCGAAATCCTTGCGCTTTTCTGCAATTTGCGCCAACGACAAATAAGCCTGTGCCAAGCCGCGGTCTGGCTCGTCCGAATCGCTAGCTTCTTGGGCTTTCAGGCTGAGCGCAACGTACCTCTCAAAAGAGGTTTGGGCCGGTGCCAGCTGCAGTTCTTGCAACTGCAACGACCCCAGCACCAACCACGCCGGCGCGAACTCGGGCTTGTCGATATTGACCAATTTAAGCTGGGCTGCTGCGTCTCCCAAACGCTGATCGTCGATCAACGCCCTCGCATAACCCATCCGAATTTCAGGCTGCGGTTTCGGGCTGGCCAGGTATTTTTTGACCATCGCCTCAGCATCGGCAAATTGCGGGCTCATGACCTCTAGTGCCACCAAAATCGGCCCTTCGGCCAAGCCGTCTGCAGTCTGGCCGTTTTTAGCCGCCGCGAGGGCGCCCACAGCGTCGTTCGCCATCAGGCGCATTCGACCTACTGCAGACCACGCTGCGGCCGACGTTGTTGGGTTGATAACGTAGGTGGCCAGAGCTTCTTCAACAACGCTGGTAGCCAGCTTTTTATCGCCCACGCGTGCATAAGCGCGCGGCACAGCCGCAATGGTTGCATTTCTATCAGCCGGCGAGACAAGAGCGATGCCGGTTTTCAGTGGCTCAAGCGTTTCGCTTAACCGGTTCAGGGCTACCAGAATTTGAAGGACATAGCGGTTGGCATCACTTGACGCGGGGAAAGCTTTTTTCCAGGCAACCGCAGACTGCAGCGCGGCGTCCCCTGCCCTTGACTGCAAGGCCAAGTCAGTTGCTCTTTGGTACAGCTGTGCATCATTGGATTTTCGCGCAGCATCCAAAATCAAAGCGTAGCCAGCGCCAATGTCGCCCTCCCGGGCAGTTAGCTCACCTACCAAAAGGCGATAAAACAAATCGGCGTCAAGTAAGGAGGCTTCTGGCGCGGCAGCCTGCGCGGCTTCAACTGCCGCGGGCTTGGTTTGCGTGACTGGCGCTTTGCGGGGTGCTGCCGGTTGCGCCAACACCAGAGGAGCCAGGATGCATAAGCCACAAAGCACAAAAACAGCTTTTTTCATCGTGTCATGATAATTGAAGCTTTACAGCGGCGCGCAGGCGCTCGCGTAAAGCCAGTTTCAACCGCCCCCAGCCGCAAGGACCGCATGCCAGAACTTCCCGAAGTTGAAGTCACCCGACTGAGTTTTGCCGATCGCATCGCTGGTGCAACCGTGTTGTCCGTCACCTTGGGTAAGGCGCTGCGCTGGCCGATCAATTGCGAGACGCAGGCACTGCACGGCCAACATATCTCGGGCGTACGCCGTCGAGGCAAATACCTGCTGGTGGATTTGAGTAAGGGGTTGCTGCTGATTCATCTGGGCATGTCGGGAAGCATAAGTTTTGCAGCCAGTCTGCCTGCCCCGGGCAAACATGACCATTTTGAAATGCAAACCACGCAGGGAACCTTACGCCTGAATGACCCCAGACGATTTGGGGCGGTGGTGTACGCCGAAGGTGAAGACAGCGCTGCAGCAAAAAAGCTACTTGGCAGGCTCGGTGTTGAGCCGTTAAGCGACGAGTTTGACAATTTGGCGTTTCATGCAGCACTTCGCGCCAGGAAATCACCCATCAAACAAGTGCTTTTGGCCGGAGAAATTGTCGTCGGTGTGGGTAACATTTATGCGTCAGAAACGCTCTTTTTAGCGGGCATACGGCCTACTACGGCTGCCAGCAAAATAAGCAAGCCACGCGCGATTCGCCTGCATGCCGCTATTCGGCAAATTCTGGCAGAGGCAGTCAAGCAAGGCGGTAGTACGCTGCAGAATTTCTCTAACGCCAGCGGCGAGACCGGTCACTTCCAACTGCACGCCAGCGTTTACGACCGTGCAAACCTGCCCTGCCGGCTGTGCAGCACACCCATAAAAAGTATGCGGCAGGGCCAGCGCTCCACCTTTTATTGCCCGAAATGCCAAAAACCTTAATGCCTGGACCCACGAGCCTAATGAGCTAGGCATTTTTGGGTCGCAATGCTATATTGAAGGCGCTTGAAAACGTACCTCCTATGACTTTTAATGAACAATTCGACCAGCACGGCGCATGGCGGCGAGAGTTTGCGCTGCGCTTAAAGCTGCTTGCAGAGTGGATGAAAGATCACGACCTGCTCGACGCAGCCGTCGAGGAGCGACTGCATCGCCTGGAAACTCAAGTTCGGTCTGACAAAGTGATGGTGGCGTTTGTGGCGGAGTTTTCGCGCGGCAAATCAGAGCTGATCAACGCCATATTTTTCGCTGGCTACGGCAGGCGCATCATGCCGGCCAGTGCTGGCCGAACCACCATGTGCCCGACCGAACTGGGCTACGACGCCGACGTTCCCCCCTGCTTAAGGCTTTTGCCAATTGAGACGCGTCTGCAAACGCAGGCACTCATGGAGTGGCGAGCTGTTCCTGAAAAATGGACTCGGGTCGACCTCGACGTCAATGACCCTGCGCAGCTGGCGCAAGCATTGGAAAAGGTGGCTGAAGTTCGCCACGTTACCAAAGAAGAAGCGACGGCATTGGGCTTTTGGCACGACGAAAACATTGACGATAACCCGCTCGTTCGGCCAGACGGACTGATTGAAGTACCGCGGTGGCGGCACGCACTTATCAATATTGCACATCCGTTGCTCAAGCAAGGCTTGGTGATTTTGGACACGCCTGGCTTGAATGCGATTGGTGCCGAGCCTGAATTGACAGTCAGCTTGATTCCACAAGCGCACGCCGTGGTGTTTATTTTGGCTGCAGACACCGGCGTTACCAAATCCGACCTGTCTATATGGCGCGAGCACCTGATCACTGGCGATTCAGAAAGCATTTCCAGACTGGTGGTCTTGAACAAAATCGACACTCTTTGGGACGAGCTGAGCTCGCCTGAGCAAATCAAGGCACAAATTGATCGGCAGCGGCAGAGCTCTGCTGAAATTTTGGGATTGCCCGTTTCACAAGTGATTCCGGTTTCTGCGCAAAAAGGCTTGGTAGCGAAAGTCACCAGAGACGCTGCCTTGCTTGAGGCCAGTGCTCTACCTAACCTTGAGCTGGCCTTGGCCGAAGGCGTGATGGGCCAGCGCCAGAAAATTCTGCGCTTGGCAGTAGCTGGTGGCATTAACGAGCTGCGAATAGAAGCCGGACGCTCAATACACATTCGCAGACGCGACTTGGCTGAACAAACGGATGAGCTGCGCGGACTGCGCGGAAAAAATTCGTCAGTCATCCGGCACATGCGTTCGCGCATTGAACTTGAGCGGGCTGAATTTGACAAAAGCGGCGCCAAAATCCATGCCGTCAGGTCGGTTCACCTCAAGTTATTGCGAGAGGTATTCAAGTTATTGGGCTCGCCAGCACTCAAGCTGGAGCTGTCCGATTTAACTGCCAGGCTAAAACAGCCGGGAATTAAATTCGGCGTAAAAAAGGCTTACGGCCAGACCTTTTCCAAGTTGCGCGCAAGCCTTCAAAAATCGCAGTCTACAAGCGCTGAAATTCACTCGATGCTGGTCGCGTCTTTCAAGCATTTGAACGCCGAGTTTGGATTTTCACTGCAAGCGCCGAAAGAGCCCGAACTTGCCCATTTCAAACGCGATCTTGAATTGATCGAGCTCAGTCACTTGCAGTATTTGGGTGTCAATAACATTTTGAAGTTGTCACAACCCAACTTTTCTGAGCGTTTGGTGCGCGCACTGTCTACCCGGCTACGGGTGGTGTATGAGTCAGCGTTGAGTGAGCTGGAGTTATGGAACAAGTCTGCAGCTTCTCAGCTTGACGCGCAGCTCAGGGAGCGCCGGAAAAACTTTGTCCGCCGTATTGAGGCGATAGAGCGCATTCAAAGTGCAGCATCTGGGCTGGATGAGCGTATTGCAGAAATCAACATCCAAGAAGACAAGCTCAACGCCTTGGACAACAAGCTGACTGAGCTGACAGCACATCTGGCAGGAACACCAGTGCCTGCAGACGGCAAACTGCACTCGCCAAAAGCACCCGAACCGTCGGCTCAGCTGAATTCGCAACTGGCGGCCATGGCTTGAAGTGGAATTGAGCTCTAGCGCAGCAGCGCACTTTGCCAGCAAAGTAATCGATTGGCAAAAGCAACACGGAAGGCACGCCCTGCCTTGGCAAAACACCCGTGACCCCTATCGCGTGTGGCTTTCTGAAATTATGCTTCAGCAGACACAAGTGACTACAGTGCTGAGCTATTTCGACAGGTTTTTAACGCGCTTTCCAAACGTAGTGGCTTTGGCTGAAGCGCCAATCGACAATGTGCTCGGCTTATGGAGCGGCCTGGGCTACTACAGCCGCGCCCGCAACATGCATCGCTGCGCGCAGCAAGTGGTGAGCCTGCACGCCGGGGCTTTCCCAAAGACCGCATTGCAATTACAAACCTTGCCGGGAATTGGACCGTCTACCGCAGCGGCCATTGCTTCGTTTTGCTATTCCGAACGGGTTGCGATTTTGGATGGAAACGTCAAACGCGTGCTCGCCCGGGTTTTGGCTGTGCAAGAAGACATGAGCCAACAAGCAAGTGAAAAGGCGCTGCTGGTTATCGCCAATCGCCTGCTTCCAAAACACTCATTGACGGAGTCGATGCCGCGCTACACCCAAGGCATCATGGACTTGGGAGCAACTGTTTGCAAGCGAACTCGGCCCTCTTGCACGATTTGCCCAGTGCAGTCACTGTGTCTTAGCCATCGTGACGGCAATCCAGAAAAGTACCCGGTTAAAACCAAAAAAATAAAGCGCAGTGCCCAAAGTTTGTGGTTGCTGTGGGCTCAAAACGCAGTGGGTGAAGTGTGCTTAGCCAAACGTCCGGAAAGCGGCGTATGGGGTGGGTTGTATTGCTTCCCACTATTTGAAAGTGAAGCAGACCTCAAGGCTGCGTTACCCACATCAGACCGCGATCGGGTTGAATTACTGCCGCCTATCAAACATGTTTTGACACATAAAGACCTGCAACTCAATGTCGTCATTGCGAATTTGAGCGGCAAAAATAAATTGTTGAAGCGCGCAGCGGTTATGGATACCTGCTGGCTGCTTCCGCCTCAGTACCTGCAGCTGGGGTTGCCTGCGCCTATTCGCGCCTTGTTATCAGACCATTAACGCTACCAGCTAGTCTGCCTCATGCGCTGCTGTCAAGCTCGCGGTGCCGCTTCAGGGTGGGCCAATCGTGCGCAAACGCCCGCACCAGTTCCTCAACCAGGTAAACCGAGCGATGTTGTCCGCCTGTGCAACCTATCGCTACGGTGACATAGCTTCGGTGATCTTTGACCATTGACGCAAGCCAGCGCCGAATAAATCCATCGACATCACGCAGCATGTCACCCACCTCCGAATAGCTGCGTAAATAATCAGCAACCGCTGCGTTTTTACCAGTGAGCTCGCGAAGACCCAACTCGTAATGCGGGTTTGGCAACATGCGAACATCAAACACAAAGTCAGCATCGAGAGGAACACCCCGCTTGAACGCGAATGACTGAAACACCAACGTCAACTGGGTTCTGGCGATAGAAATCAAAGACTTCACGTAGCCCTGCAATTGCGACGACCGAATCATGCTGGTGTCGAGCACGTGCGCTTGTTGTTGGAGTTCGCCCAACAGCTCACGCTCAAGCTCTATGGCATCGACCAGCGCCCGATGTTGGTCAGGCGCGCCCACTCGCGACAACGGATGCAATCGCCTGGTCTCGGAAAAACGTCGCACCAGCGTTTCGGTAGTCGCGTCTAAAAACAGCGACTGAATTGCCACCCCTTGTTCGCGCAAACGCGCAAGTTGTCCGGGCACCAGCGGCAAAGAGGTTGCGCTGCGCACATCCATGGCAATGGCAACTTTTCTGGCGCCATGCTGCATCTCTAGCGCAATAAACGATACAAGAAGTTCAGGCGGCAGATTGTCTACACAGTAAAAGCCAGCGTCTTCCAATGCGCGCAAAGCCACCGATTTTCCAGAACCAGACATTCCTGTGATCAGCACCATTTCTAAAGGCGCATCACCGCTAACTTTAGCCGGGCCGTTCATGAATTCAGCATTTCCCGGGCATGCGCCAAGCTGGTGTTAGACAGCTTTTCGCCGCCCAGCATGCGTGCTATCTCTAGAACGCGGGCTTGCCCAGTCACCCTATCAACCGTGCTGAAGGTTTTTCCGTTTTCAGTCTGTTTTGCTACCAACAAGTGCTGGTCTGAGCACGCAGCCACCTGCGGCAGGTGCGTAACTGCCATCACCTGGCGGTCTTTACCGAGTTGCTTCATCAGCCGTCCGACGGTTTCTGCCACAGCGCCGCCCACGCCTGAATCAACTTCATCAAAGATCAGCGTTTGCGCCTCGCCGAGCTGGCTGGTAGTCACTGCAATTGCCAAAGCAATTCGAGAAAGCTCGCCGCCAGACGCCACTTTGCCTATGGCACGAGGCGTGCTGCCGCTGTGGCCAGCTACTAAAAACTCCACTTGCTCCAAACCGTATTGAGTTGGCTCTGTGCCCGCCACCAGCGCAACCTGAAAAACGCCACCTTGCATTCCCAGCCCTTGCATGGACTTGGAAATGGCACGCGACAAAACCGGCGCAGACTTTGTACGCAGCGCTGAAATTAGCTTCGCTTCACGCACATAGGCAGCCTCGGCGACTTTTTGCGCTTTTTCAAGCCCCTCAAGATCGGCCGCTTCGTTCAGCGCTTGAAGTTCATTGCGCCACGATGCCGCCAGCTCAGGCAGCTCGGCCGGTTGGCGCCTGTAACGACGCGACAAACCAATCCACAGCGCCATGCGTTCATCCAGTTCGCTCAGTCGCTGCGGCTCGAGCTGCGCGTGTCTAGCGTAAAAGTTCAATGAATGCGCGGCATCGTCAATCTGGGCTGATGCATTGGTTAAAACTTCAATCATTGGGCCAAATTGCGTTTCGTATTGCGCAGAATTTTGAAGTTCTGCCACTGCTCTGGCCAGCAAGGCGGACGCATTGCTGTCGGCATCGACCAGCGCATCCAGCGCGGTTTGCACGGCATCGCGCAGAGTTTGAGCGTTTGACAAGCGGCTGTGCTGCGCGTTCAGATCGTCCCATTCATTTAACCCGGGCGACAGCTTGTCGAGTTCGGCAATTTGCCAAGCGAGTCTTTCGCGCTCGCGTTGCGAGTTGTCTTGCGCGCCCCGTGCATCTGCCAAAGCTTTTTGTGCCAATCGCCACAGCTGCCAGGCCGCTGCCAGTGCTTCGGTGTTGACACCGGCGTAAGCGTCTAGCAGGCCTCTGACTGAATCGGGGCGAGTCAGGCTTTGCCAAGCGTGCTGACCGTGAATGTCCACCAGCTTATCGGCAAGGTCTTTGAGCTGCGCAACCGTGGCCACACTTCCATTTATCCACGCGCGACTTTTTCCTTGCGCATCAATCGTGCGGCGCAGCAGCA
This sequence comes from Polaromonas sp., assembly GCA_031417695.1. Classification (GTDB taxonomy): domain Bacteria; phylum Pseudomonadota; class Gammaproteobacteria; order Burkholderiales; family Burkholderiaceae_C; genus Polaromonas. The sequence continues at coordinate 3,994 of JANOWB010000274.1, read as the reverse complement.
AGCTTTCGCCAGGCAAAAAGCCCGCACCTTCAAGCCAGCTTGTTACCGCCAATTGATTGTCAAACTCGACGCTTATCTCGCAGCGCAAAGCGCCTTCACGAACCATACCCACATCGCTGCGCGCGCCAAGCGCGAGCTGAACCGCATCAATCAAAATTGACTTGCCGGCACCGGTTTCGCCCGTTAAGACGGTGAACCCTGTCGTTAGATCAAGGTCGACTTCGCGAACAATCACGAAGTCGCGCAACGATATTCGCTTGAGGCTCATGGCCAGACAACCAAAAGAAAATAGGTCACGCTACGCCTTCGTTCCAGTGCAGCTTTTTGCGCAGCGTGTCAAAGTAGCTCCAGCCCTTGGGGTGCAAAAAGCGCATTTGGTACTCAGAGCGTTTGACTGTGATCCGGTCGCCCAGCATCAAGCTCGCCAGGGACTGCATGTCAAAGTTGGCGCTGGCGTCTCGGCCCGCCACAATCTCTACCGTGATCTCGCCTTTGTCAGACAACACAATTGGCCGGTTTGACAGCGTATGCGGCGCAATCGGCACCAAGATCCAACCCGCAATTGAAGGATGCAGCAACGGCCCGCCTGCCGACAACGCATAGGCGGTTGAGCCTGTCGGCGACGCAATAATCAAACCGTCAGCACGCTGGTTAGCCACAAAACGGCCATCGACCTCCACCCGCAGCTCCACCATGCCCGAGGTTGCGCCGCGATTGACCACCACATCATTCATGGCAGTGGCGTTGAACACACAGCGCCCATCACGCACGACTTGTGCCTGCATCATCCAGCGGCGGTCTTCTTCAAAATCGCCGCGCAGCATGGGGCTTAAAACGCCTTGGTAGTCGTCAAAGGCAATGTCCGTAATAAAACCTAATCGGCCCTGATTAATGCCAATCAGCGGCACGCCAAACTTGGCCAGCACACGGCCAATGCCCAGCATGGTGCCGTCGCCGCCAACCACCAGTGCCAGGTCGCACTGAGCGCCAATGCTTGTTACGTCCAAAATCGGGTACTGGTTGAGCCCGGTGCTGCTGGCAGTGTCTTTTTCAATAGCAATGTCGCAGCCTTGGGCGTTTAGAAATTGCGCAATGCTCTCCAAGGCCAGCCGCGAGCCTTGAGCGTGGTATTTGCCAATAAGAGCGACGTGACGAAATTGCGACTTCATTTTCAAATTACATCACAAGAAGGGCGGCAAGCTTCGTAGAATGAACGAATGCTGGACGATCGTGCAAGACTGTTGTTAAAAGCGCTCGTTGAGCGCTACATCGCCGATGGGCAGCCGGTAGGTTCGCGCACGCTGTCTAAAGCCTCTGGGCTAGAGCTGTCGCCGGCCACCATCCGCAATGTAATGAGTGATCTGGAAGAGTTGGGCCTCATCGTCAGCCCACACACTTCAGCTGGCCGCATACCCACGGCGCTGGGCTATCGGCTGTTTGTAGACACCATGCTGACGACGCAGTCCGACCCATTTCTGAATGCGCCGGGCTTGGGCTCAGCACGTTTGGCCCCTGACCAGCCGCAAAAAGTACTCAGCAGCGCCGCCCACATGCTGTCCAGCCTGTCGCAGTTTGTAGGTGTGGTGATGGCGCCCCGGCGCAGCTCAGTTTTCAGGCATATTGAGTTTTTGCGATTGTCTGAGCGGCGCTTTTTAGTCATCATCGTTTCGCCCGAAGGCGATGTGCAAAATCGCGTTATTTTTACTGAAGCCGACTACACGCAGTCGCAGCTCATTGAGGCGGCCAATTTTTTAAATTCACATTACGCCGGTATGGCGATGGAAGAGGTGCGGGAGCGCCTTAAAAACGAAGTGGAAGCGCTGCGCGGCGAAATAGCCACGCTGATGCAAACCGCTGTGCAGGTCAGCTCTGAAGCCATTGAGTCACGCGACGAAGTTGTCATATCAGGCGAGCGAAATTTGCTGACGGTGAGCGATTTTGCAAGCGACATGGGCAATTTGCGCAAGCTGTTTGACTTGTTTGAGCAAAAAGCCCAGCTCATGAAATTGCTTGACGTGTCAAGCCGAGCCGAAGGCGTGCGCATCTACATTGGCGGCGAAAGCCAGGTTATTCCGTACCAGGAACTGTCTGTGGTCACTGCACCTTACGAGGTGGACGGCAAGGTAGTTGGCACGCTGGGCGTTATTGGCCCTATGCGCATGCCGTACGAAAGAATGATCCAGATTGTCGACATCACCTCCAAGCTGGTCAGCACCGCCCTGAGCCACAGCAAATAGCCATGGCAAATAGCCACGACAAGCAGGCATTTACAATGCGTCTTGGTTTGGGCCGTTAGCTCAGTTGGTTAGAGCAGAGGACTCATAATCCTTTGGTCCACAGTTCAAGTCTGTGACGGCCCACCATTTGACGTGATTGAATAAGTTATAATTTTAGGCTTAGCGGCTGTAGCTCAGTTGGATAGAGTACTTGGCTACGAACCAAGGGGTCGTGGGTTCAATTCCTGCCAGCCGCACCAGAATTAACGTTCTAGAACCATAGCTTAGAGGCTCACCCCTCTAGGCTATTTTTCTTTGTGCCTTGTGCTGCACGGCGCCCAATTAATGCTGCTGCAGGGCTGGATTGCAAACTAAATTGCTATGTAATAAATAGCTGCTCGCGCCCGTATTTATTGGCTTACAGCACCGAAACATGCCTGAAAATGGCTTAAATTAGCCAAAAAACGCAAAAAGACTTAAAGATCCGCGAGAAAGTTAAATACTCGCCTTTTTACAAGCGAAAAGTAGCTGGAAACGCCTTTTTACGGGCGCGAGCAGCTACTATATTTATAGTAAATTGGCTACTATGGCAGCACTTACTTTTCTGCCTTTAAAACTCCGCTGCAATGCCGCACCATGAGCAAAGCCTTCACCAAAGAAAACGATTCCGACTCTGACGACGACGAATTGGTTTTGCCGCCGTTGCCCGCAGGCGGCAAAAACTACATCACGCCAGCGGGTTATGCGCGCATGCGGGGCGAGCTGTTGACCCTGATAGATGTTGATCGCCCCAAGGTAGTAGAGGCGGTGTATTGGGCGGCCAGCAATGGTGACCGGTCGGAAAACGGTGACTATATTTACGGCAAAAAGCGCCTGCGCGAGATTGATCGGCGAATTCGATTTTTAACGCAGCGCCTTGAAATCGCGCTTATCACCGACCCTTCGGTTCACTTCGGCAAAGACCAGGTCTTTTTTGGCTGCACCGTGACCTACGAAGACGATGCTGGCGCTGAGCGCACCATCACCATTTTGGGTATTGACGAGGCCGACACGTTGGCGGGGCAGGTCAGCTGGGTGTCGCCCGTGGCCCGCGCACTGCTAAAAGCGCGGGTGGGCGACGAGGTCAACATGCCAACGCCTGATGGCGTGCGGGTTTTGCAGGTGGCGCAAGTTGCCTACCCCGCACCCGATTCAAATTAGCTGCCGGGCTTGGCCCGCTGCACGCGCAGCACCGACGCCGTTCGTTTAACGCTTCTCAGCACGGTCGCCAAATGCGCCCTGTCGCGCACCGCAATGCCAAAGCGCAGTTCGGTTGCGTCTTGGGCGCGCTCTTGACCCATATTGACGTGGGTGATGTCAGCCTCGCCGCTAGCAAGCGAGGCGGCCACGCGCGCCAACACGCCCTTACCGTTGGCCACTGTGATTAACAGCTCGGTATCAAACAGGCGGGCGGGCTCGTCAGACCAGTCAACCGCAATAAACCGCTCGCTGTCGCGATGCTCAAGCCGCTTGGCAACCGCGCAGTCGTCAGTGTGCACCACCAAACCTTCGCCGCGGCCCAGGTAACCCAAAATACCGTCGCCGGGAATGGGCTTGCAGCAAGATGCAAACTGAACCGACGCGCCTTCGCTGCCGTCTAGCACCAGCGCGCCCCTGGAAATCGTCTCGTCTGCGGTGTAGCGCTCGCGGCTCATCAGCAGTGCATCGGGCTTTTCGCCAGTCTCCACCAGCAGCGCCACAATTCGCTTGGCCACCATGCTGGCAATGCGTTTGCCTAA